>CAZVBX010000017.1:0-37627 GCA_964625925.1 uncultured Ectothiorhodospiraceae bacterium
GCCGCTACACTCGCTCCTCGCGCCTTGCGGGGCCCGGATTGGGGGCCACAACGCGACGACCGCGGGAAGGGTTAACAGGCCCTAGGTCAGAGAACTAGATGAACGCCGAATGACAGGTCGGGTCCGTTAGCGCCAATATCCTTGCACGTTCGTCATGGCAGCCCGGATGATCACCGCATTTCCCTGCCTGTAATGAACCCCGTCTGTCGCGTTCTACGCGACGCGCGGCCCGTGACAGCCCATCCGTGTTCATCCGTGGTTCTTTAGGCTGGGAGAGGGATCGTTGCGGTGGACGCGTTCGTAGACGACGGGGATGAGGACCAGGGTGATGAGCGTGGAGGCGAGCAGGCCGCCGATGACGGCGCGGCCCATGGGCGCCTGGGTCTCGCCGCCCTCGCCCAGGCCGAGCGCCAGCGGCAGCAGGGCGAGCGTCGTGGTGAGCGCGGTCATCAGGATCGGCCGCAGGCGCCGGCGGCCGGCCTCGTGCACCGCGGGGCGGAGCGCGTGGCCCTCGCGGCGCAGCCGGTTGGCCTGGTCGACGATCAGGATGGCGTTATTGACCACGATGCCGACGAGGATAACGCAGCCGATCAGGGATTGGGCGTTGAGCGTCGTGCCGGTGACGTGCAGCGCCGCCACGACGCCGATGAGTGCGAGCGGCACCGAGCCCATGATGACCAGCGGATCGCGGAAGGACTCGTACAGGCTGGCCATCACCATGTACACCAGCGCGATGGCCAGGGCCAGGCTCAGGAACAGCTCGGAGAACGCCGCCTGTTGCTCCTCGTAGTCGCCGCCGAGGGACACGTCGTAGTTGTCGGGTACCGGCATGTCCGCCAGCGCCGCCTCGACGTCGGCGATGACCGAGCCCATGTCGCGTCCGGCCAGGTTCGCCTCGACCTGGGCGAACCGCGTCTGATTCTTGCGCTCGATCACCGACGGCCCCTCGTCATGCACCAGTTGCGCGATGTTACCCAGGCGCACCAGGACGCCGTCGGCGGCCGGCACGCGCAGTCCGCGCAAGTCCGCGGGCGACAGCGTCTCGCTGCCTTCCATCTGCACCCGGATGTCGGTCTCGTCCCCTTCGTCCAGTAGCCGCGATGCCACGCGCCCGGCGAGCGCCGTCTCGACGGTGGTGGCCACATCGGCCAGACGCACCCCCTGGTCGGCGGCGCGCCCGCGATCGACGCGCACGAGCTGCTGCGGCGCGCCGCTGTCGCGCGAGGTATTGGTGTAGGCAATCCCGTCGATGTCCGCAATGCGTCGCTGGACCTCCCCGGCGAGGGCGTCGAGCGTGGCAAAGTCGTAGCCGTAGATCTCGATGTTGAGCTCGGTCTCGCCGCCCGAAAGCGCCCGCATGAAGAACGGCCGGCGCGTGCGCACCTGCAGCTCGGCGCCGGCGATGGGACCGATGGCCTGGCGCAGATCGGCCGCAACCTGCGCCGACGAGCGCTCGCGCTCGCTACGCGGCGGCAGCGAGACGCGGATCTCGCCCTCGCCCTCGCCGATACTGGTGACCATGTTGATGCGCTCGGGGACCTCCGCGCGCACGACCCGCAGCGCCTGCTCGGTGGCGCGCTCGAGCGTGCGCAGGCGGGTGCCGGGCGGCATCTCGACATCGACCTCCACCTCACCCTCGTCGGTCGCCGGCATGAACTCGCGCCCCAGCGACGGCACCAGCGACAAGGCCCCGGCGAGCAGCGCGAGCGCGACGAGCGCGACCACGACGGTGTGGCCCAGCGAGCGCGTCAGCAGCCGGGCGTAGGCATTCTCCAGGCGGCCGAGGCCGCGCCCGATCGCTTCCCCCAGGCGGTGCAGCAGGCCTGGTGTGGGCACCCGGCGCGCCCGCAGCAGCCGCGCGCCGAGCATCGGCACCACCGTCAGCGAGACCAGTAGCGCGCAGGCAAGGGCGAACGCCACCACGAATGCGAGCTGCCGGAACAACTGCCCGGTGAGCTCCTGGGCGAAGAACATCGGGATGAAGATCGCGAGCGTGGTCAGCGTTCCGGCGACCACGGCGGCGGCCACTTCAGAGGCGCCGAAGGTCGCCGAGGCGTCGGAATTGCCGCCGTCCTCCTCGTGGCGCCGAACGATGTTCTCGAGCACGACGATGGCGCTGTCGACCATCAGGCCGACGCCCAGCGCCAGCCCCCCCAGGCTCATTAGATTGAGCGAGAAGCCGCCGAAATAGACCAGCGCGAAGGTCGCGATCACCGAGACCGGGATTGCGGTCGCCACGACCAGGGTGGCGCGCAGATTGCGCAGGAACACCAGCAGCACGGTCACGGCCAGCAGTCCGCCGACGATCATCGAGGCGGTGGCGTTCTGGATCGACCGCTGGATGTACTCGGAGGTGTCGAACAGCGGCTGTAGCTGCAGCTGCGGGAAGTCGGCGTTGATGCGCTCGATCTCGCTGCGCAGCCGCTGCGCCACCTCGACCGTGTTCGCGCCCGACTGCTTGCGCACCGCCAGGCGGATACCGGGCTCGCCGTTGATGCGCACAATGCGCGTGACCCGCTTCTGGGTATCCCGCACGTCGGCCAACTGGCCCAGCCTGACCGGCGCGCCCTCGCGCACGGCAAGCACCGTGTCGCGGATGTCGGCGAGGCTGGTGTAGCGGCCCGGCACACGCACGGTGAACTCCGTGTTGCCGCGCTCGATCGAGCCGCCGGGGCGGTTGAGATTGGACTGGCGCAGGGTCTCGACGACGTCGCTCAGGGGCAGGTCCAGGGCCTGGACGCGCTCGGGACGCAGCCGCACCTGGATCTCGCGCTCGGGCCCGCCCCATAGGTCGACCTGGGCCACGCCGGGCGTCTGTTGGATGCGATAGGTCAGGCGGTTGTCGATGATCTGGCGCAGCGCGATCGGGTCGATGCCGCTGAACACGCCGATCAGCATGATGGGGGAATCGGCGGTATCGTACTTGCGGATCGACGGAGGGTCGGCGCCCTCGGGCGGATCCTCGTACTCCTCCTCGAGCGCGTCGCGCACGTCCATGGCCGCCACGCTCAGATCGGTGCCCCAGGCGAAGCGCAGGTTGACATCGGCCTCGCCCTCCTCGGTCTCGGCCGTGATCTCCTCGATGCCCTGGACCGTGGCGACGGCGTTCTCGATGGGCTTGGCGACCAGCTCCTCCATGGCCTGGGGGCTGGCGTTGGGGTAATTCACCCGGATCGAGATCCGCGGGTACTCGATGTCGGGCAGCAGGTCGATGGGCAAGCGCGACAGCGCCATCACCCCGATCACCACCGCGATCAGGGTGACCATGGCCGTGAGCACAGGCCGGCGGACGCTGAACGCCGGTAGATTCACGACGCGGGCAATTCGGACACGACGACGGGCGAGTCGTCGTCGAGCAGCTGCTGGCCCAGGGTCACCACGCGGCCGCCGAGATCGGCCGGTGCAGTCACCTGCAGGTGCTCGTCGCCGTCGATCCCGATCTGGACCGGCTGGAAGCGAACGCGCGCCGGCTCACCCTCGACGACTTGGTACACCCCGCTTGCGCCATCGGAGCGCACCAGCGCCTCTTGCGGGATGAGGGTCGCGCTCTCGACGCGGTCGACCGTGATGCGCACGGTCGCGAACATGCCGGGCTTGAGGGCGCGGTCGTCGTTCGGAACGCTGATCTCGACGCGCGCCTGGCGCGAGTCGCGCGCGAACTCGGGCGCTATTCGGCTGACGCTGCCCTCGAAGCTGCGGTCGGGGAAGGCATCGGTGCTCACACGCGCGCGCTGGTCGAGCCGCAATGGTGCATAGTCGGATTCGGGCACGGTGATCGCCGCCTTGATCGGCGCGACACCGAGCACGGTGAGCATCGGCGTGTTGGCACCGACGGTGTCGCCGGCGTTGACCATGCGCTCGCCGACGACCCGCGCGCCCGCACCCTCGGGCCAGTTGGCGCGGATCTCGGTATAGCCCAGCTGGACCCTGGCGCGCGCGAGCGCGGCCTCGCGCTGCTGCACGCGGGCGCTCGCGACCTCGACCGCCGCCTGGCGGGCGTCGGCCTGAGCGCGGGCGGTATCGAGCTCCGACTGCGAGGACAGGTCGCGTTGCGCCAGCGTCTGCGTGCGCTCCAGTTCGCGGCGCGCCAAGCGCGCGTCGGCGCGCGCCTGCTGCAGCTCGGCGCGGGCGACGGCCAGCTCGGCTTCGGCTTCGGCTTCGGCCTGGGTGGCCTCGGCGTCGTCGAGCTCGACCAGTAGCTGGCCCCGCTCCACTGGCTCGCCGATATCGACATGCACGCGCTCCACCTGCCCGCCCGCTTTGGGGGCGACGGTAAAGGCCGTGCCCGCCTCGAGCGTGCCGGTGAACTCGCGTACGTCCGCGACGGTCCCCGTGGTGACTGGCGCGGCCTCGACCGCCACGCGCGCATCGCTCTCCTCGGCAGCCGCCGGCGCAGTCTGCGGACGCGGCGACCACCACCAGGCCGCGGCCGTGGCCGCGGCGATCAGCACGACCGCCAGTGTCCCGTTGCGCTTCATCGCATGGTTGCTCCGTCACCGTGAGCGGCCGGACCGCGCAGAAATCGACCGAGCTGCTCTCGAGCCGCCCGCTGTACGGGTGACGTGAGTCCAGTTCAGTGGCACTCGCTAGGAGGCTGTCCGGGAAATCTGCGCCGTAGCGAGCGCGTGGCACAGCGAGCGGACTTGCGTGATCGTGAAACGAGCATGGTGGTTCCCATGCGAGTTGAGGGATCGCGCAAAGCCGCCGCTGTGGGACGCGCGCAGTAGGCGCCGGGTTTCCCGGATAGCCTCCTAGGGGTGGCCCGGAGGCCGTCGATAATCACATCGATCATCTAATGCCAATGCGACCTACGCAAGAGCGCGCATCCTGGCTACGCACGAGCCGGGCCGTGCAGATCGCCCCGGGGCGGATCAGTGCAACTTCAAGCGTGGCCGCGTACGCCGGGTGACGACGTCGGTCAGCCACAGCATCGCGGCGCGCACGCTGCCGTGGAGTGCACGCTGATGGGCTCGGTACAACGAGCGGTAACTCAGCCGGGCGAACCAGCCCTTGATGGTCACCTGCCCCAGCAGCGAGCCCATCAGCGTCCCGAAGGCGCTGTCATGCACGTTCACCAAAGCGCCGCGGTCGCGGTACTCGAACTGTGGTAGTGGTCGTGCTTCGAGGCGGCAGGCGAGGGCTCGGGCCAAAAAGGCCGCCTGCTGATCGGCAGCCTGCGCGCGCGGCGGCGTCGCCAGCTCGCTGCCGGGGTGGGGTGGACAGGCGGCACAATCGCCGAGGGCGAAGACGCGCTCGTCGCGCGTGGTCTGCAGGGTGGATTCGACCACGAGCCGGTTGCCGCGATCGGTCTCGAGGCCATCGATCTCGTGCAAGAAATCCGGCGCCTTCACGCCGGCGGCCCACACCAGGAAGCGTGCGGGAACGAATGTGCCGCTGGCCAGACGCAGGCCGTCGGCGCGCGCCTCGGCGACCGCTTCGCCGGTATGCAGCTCGACGCCGAGGCGCTCGAGTTGGCGCCGGGTCGCCGCGGCCAGGTCGTCCGCCAGACCCGGCAGCACCCGCGGCGCCCGCTCGATCAGTACCAGCCGCGTGTCGCGCTGCGGGTCGAGTTCCCGCACGCCATAGTGCGTAAGCTGACGCCGCATGCGGTCGAGCTCGGCAGCGAGCTCCACCCCGGTGGCGCCGGCGCCGACCACGGCGACGTCGAGCTCGCCGGGCTCGAGCGCGCCGGCGCGCTGCTCGGCGCGCAAATAGGCCTCGAGCAACTGGCGCCGGAAACGCTCGGCCTCGGCCACCGAGTCCAGCGTGTAGCAATGCTCGCCCACGCCCGGCACGCCGAAATCGTTGCTCACGCTGCCGACGGCAAGCACCAGGGTGTCGTAGGGCACGGGCCGGCGCGGCAACGCTTCACGCCCGTCTTCCTCGTGCAGCGGTGCCAGCCAGACCTGCCGGGCCGTACGATCCAGGCCCTCCACCCAGCCCCAGGTGAAATGGAAGTGGTGCGACCGGCCGTGGGCGATGTATTCGCGCTCGTCGTCGTGGACATCGAGCGTCCCCGCCGCGATCTCGTGCAGCAGCGGCTTCCAGACATGTGTCAGCGTCCCGTCGATCAGCGTGATGTCGACATTGGGATCGCCGCCGTAGCGGTTGCCCAGGCGGGTGGCGAGCTTGAGACCGCCAGAGCCGCCACCGACGATGACGATCCGGTGGGGTGTCTCGGGCACGGGCGCCTCCGCGTCGGCGGGTCACGTCCCCGATTGTACCGGGCATGCGCCGACCACGCCCCCTCAGGGTGGCTCAGGGGCCGCGGCGCTAGCGCGCCCGGCGCGCTTCTGTGGCATGATGCGGGGGCGCCGACCGACGTGGCGGACGGACTCCTGGCGGACACTGCTCACCTCGGCCGGCGACCGGAAGGGACCGTGCGCATGAGCTGGGCACCGATGATCCTGAAAACCGATCCCGGCGGACGACCGATCCGCTGGATCGACGTGCGGCTCGCCGCGGGCTACATGCTGCGCGACGAGATCACCTGGAGTTCGGCCGCGACGGCCGTGCAGCTCCGTGGCGGTGTGTGCGCCCGCACGGGCGTGCGCAGCCGGATCGATATCCCCTCCATCCTCGCCGTTTCCGGCGCCCGCGCCCGGTACTACGACGCCACCGTACCGCGGCTGACCAACGAGGCCCTGTTCCTGCGCGACCGCCACCTGTGCTGTTACTGCGGCGAGCTCTTCACCGGCCGCAGCGCCCTGCTTACGCGCGATCACGTCATGCCCATGTCGCGCGGTGGTAGCGACCGCTGGGACAACGTCGTCACGAGCTGTCGCGCCTGCAATCAGCGCAAGGACGATCGCCTGGTCGAGGAATGCGGGCTGGAGATGCTCTACATTCCGTATACGCCGTCGCGCGCCGAGGCCATGATCCTGGAGAACCGGCGCATCCTCGCCGACCAAATGGACTACCTGATCTCCCAGGTCCCGCGCCGCGACCGCGCGCGTTATCATCGCTACTCCGCTTGAACTGGCATGGGGGCGCAGTGGCGCAGGTCGCATCCCGGAACGTGCTCGGCGAGCCGCTGGCCACCTGCGGCGTGGACCCCGTAACCGGTTTCTACCGCGACGGATGCTGTAACACCGGACCGGAAGACCTGGGCGCCCATACGGTCTGTGCCGAGGTCAGCGAGGAGTTCCTGCGCTACACGGCCTCGCAGGGCAACGACCTGCGCGCGCCCAATCCCGCCGCGGGCTTCCCCGGACTGAAACCGGGCGACCGCTGGTGTCTGTGCGCCGCGCGCTGGCAGGAGGCACGGCGCGCCGGTTGCGCCCCGCGGGTGTTTCTCGCCGCCACCCACGAGGGCACGCTGGAGATCGTCCCGTTCGAGGACCTGCGGCGCTACGCGCTGGACATCCACTGATCGTTCGGCCGTCGCGGGCATCGGTCCCCGCCGAGGACCAGCGAACAACGTACCGCGACGGCCGCATTACGGAATCACCGCAACGCGGTCGCGGCCCTGGCGCTTGGCCTCGTAGAGCGCCTTGTCGGCGCGCGCGTAGAGGGTGTCGAAGCGCGCTGCCTCGTCTTCCCGGCTGGTGGTCACGCCGAAGCTGACCGTCAGCGGTCCCGATTCGGGCGTGCGCGCCCGCAGGCGCTCGCGCACGTCCAAGCGGATGCGCTCGCACAGGGCGTGTGCGCCTTCCGCCCCGGTGTCGGGCATGAGCAACCCGAACTCCTCTCCGCCGAGCCGGGCGACCACGTCGCTGCCGCGGACCAGCGCCGCAAGGCGGTTGCCCACCTCTTCCAGGATGCGGTCGCCGGCCGGATGCCCCTCGCGGTCATTGACCCGCTTGAAGTGGTCGATATCCAGCAGCGCGAGGCTGATCGGCTTGCCCGTGCGCTGCTGCTGCGCCAGCACCCACTCGGCCTTCTGCAATAGCGCCCGGCGGTTGGGTAGGCCCGTCAGCGCGTCCGTCACCGTCAGGGTCTGCAGCGCCTCGCGCTGAAACAGCATGCGGTCGATGCTCCACAGCAGCGCCCCGACGATCACCAGCAGCAGAACGCCGAGTCCGATCACGACCCTCGCCAGTCGCCGCACCAGCACCTTGCGCTCGCCGGCCGCTTCGTGGATCAGGCGGTGCAACGTGCTGTAGGTGAACGCGAGCGCGTTTTCGACCTCGCCGGCGAGCGCGCGAAACTCGTCGCGCCGCGCGGGATCGGACGGGAGCGTCTGGGCCAGTCTGCGCAGGCGCGGTAAGAGCTCGAGCACGCGCTCGAGCTCGGCCACGGCCTCCGCCTCCTCGGCCTCGGTCAAGTCGAGCCGCGCAAAGCTGTTGCGGGCCGTGCGTTCGCGGCTCTCGATCATGTCGAGCACCCGCAATACGCGCCGCTGATGGAACTCATCGGGATGGCGCAGAAAGGATTCGCTCGCATGGCGCAGCATGCTCGCCTCGTGCTGGCCCCGCACGATGTCGCTCGCGGCCGAGGTGTAATCGGCCCCGATCTGGTCGTCGTTGCGCAGCGCGAACAAGGAAATGGCAGTGAGCGTGGCCGTGACCAGCGCAACGTAGGCCGCGCCGATGATCAGGCGCCACCGCTGGCGGAGGTTCATTGCGCGCGCACTTCCGTCAGGGCCCAGATCCAATTGGTCATGGGCGTGTTGCCGGCGCGCACCGCTTCGGCGTCCTCCGGCACCACGAGCATCAGCGGCCCGAGGTTCGTGCGGGGTAGCGGCTCGCCCTCGAAGCGCGTCACCAGGAGGAACTCCTTGGCCCGTACATCGGAGGGCTTCAAAAAGATCGTGTAATCGTCTGCCGCGATGAAGCGCAGCCGGCGTGCCTCCTCGAGCCCGTACGCCTGGACGAAACGCCACAGCCGAACGCCCGTGAAGCGGCCCGTGAGCCCCTCGAAATGCGCCAACTCGGTGTCGAACAGCGGCAACCGCTCGATATCCGCCCGCGACAGCTCCATGCGATCGCCGCCGTCGCGCAGGGTCAGGACGGGCGTGTCATCGACCGAGGGCTCGAGATCGCTGGTGACCATCCCCGCGGCTCGTGCCGCGGTGGCGAGTTGGATGGCCGCGAGCAACAAGACGGCGAGCGCTGCGCGCGGGCAAGGATGCGTGGACATTGCGGAGCGGCGATGGCGGATCGGTATTATTCACGCCGATAGTAACCGTATCGGCCGGTTTCGCGCGATGCCGCTGAGAGGCGGCGCGCCGCCGCCATCGGAAACATGTTGCATGTGCGGGTTGTGACGCGTTCCCGGGATTCCAGGTGCGCCCGAAAGGATAGATTCCTCCCCTCGGCCCTTCGGGGCGCCTCAACGTCGCTTCGGCGTCCCCGGTCGGCATCCGGCCGAACGGGCGAACCGCAGGGCCCTAGGCTGCGATGCCGTAGCCCGTATGGAAGCGGCAGCCGGAATCCGGCGTTTGGGATAGGGCGCCTTCCCGAGAAGGAGGGGCGCGCCCGACAGGATAGCGCGGCCCGTCCCTGGGCCGCGCCCTTCGGACTCGCTTCGCTCGCGCCAAATCGCTCCCGGCGATTTGGTCGAACCGCAGAGCCTCATCGAGCCATCCGGCTCCCCATCTACGAAAAAGGGCCGCTATTCGCGGCCCCTTTTCGTAGATGGCGCGCCCGACAGGATTCGAACCTGTGACCTTCGGCTCCGGAGGCCGACGCTCTATCCAGCTGAGCTACGGGCGCTTTGTGGCCCGGGGAACCGGGCGAGGCGGGCATGATACTGCCGCCCGCGGGCACCGTCCATGCGTGATCGCTCGGGCGCGTTTCGCCCCGGCGGGTCGCTCTGTATAATCGCGCGGTCGGCTGACCCGGGGGAGCCGGCGAATTACGTGGAGTCGATTGATGTCGGACGCCGAAGAAGTCCAGTTCAAAGAATTATTCTCGCTGATTCTCGCCGCCCTGGCGGGGCTGGCCGTGCTATTTCTGGTGGTCGCGCTGATCATTGGCCGCTCGCAGCCGGACTACGTGCCGTCCGGCATGACCCCGACGGAGGCGGTGGCCCAGCGCATCGCGCCCACCGGCGAGGTGAACATGGGCGGGCCGCAGATCGCCGAGAGCTCGGCCGCCGCGGAAGAGGCCAGCGCCGGTGGCGGCGCTTCGGAGCTCGAGACCGCGGCCGAGGTCTACGACGCCGTGTGCGCGAGCTGCCACGCGAACGGTGTCGCGGGCGCGCCGGTATCCGATGATGCCGCCGCGTGGCGTGAGCGCATGAGCTCCCGGGGACTGGAGACGCTCTACGATCACGCCATTAATGGCTTCAATGCCATGCCGCCGCGCGGAGGCAATTCCGCGCTCTCCGATGAGCAGGTGCAGCAGGCGGTGGACTACATCCTCAATGAGGCGGGCGTCCAGCAGTAACCGCACGGGCGGGGCGTGATCGCGCCCCGCTCCCATCCGGACGTCTCTTGCGGGCCATCCCGCGTAGGGAACGTGCGCTGCATCGGCCGTTCGACACACTCCGCATTCCCGGCGTCCGCGGGGTGGAGACCAGGCTTTCTGCGGGCGCCGTCGATGCATGCGGCCGCGATGGCCTCGATCGACATGGGACGTCGAATGCTGCGCCGAAGCGTACCGGCGCGGCGGTCGCCACCACGATCACGGTCCTGACCAGCGAACGGATGGCGCCGATGGTCTGGGCGCCGTACATCGCGGCCCCGTCGGGCGCTGGCCAGCGTCAGGCTGGCGCGTGGGTCACTCCTGCCCCGATCGTGAAGCCCGCCGCGGGCGTGATCCGACCGTCCGAGCGCGAGGAATCCGGCCCGGAGCGCACCACCAGCCACGGGACGATACCGCGGACACCGATCCGATCGACCGGCCGCACCGAGAGCCGCATGCCCACGACGGTCGGAAGCACGGGGCAGAAGCCCGCATCCCGCGACGACCGCGGGAGGGGTTAACAGGCCCTAGCTCGCGGACGGCGCCGGCGCGTTGCCTATGCGCCGGTCGAGCGCGCGATAGGAAGCCGCCTCGGCGATGTGGGGGGATTCGACGCGTTCGGCGCCGGCGAGATCCGCGATGGTGCGGCTGACCCGCAGTATCCGGTGCCACGCCCGGGCGGACAGTCCCAGCCGCTCGACGATGCGGTCCAGCTCGTCGAGTCCGCGCTCGCAGGCGCCCGCCTCCAGCGCGGCGCCAGCGACCGCCGCGTTCGGCTGTCCGTAGCGCGCCAGCGCGCGCTCGCGGGCGGCCACGACCCGGGCGCTCACGTCCGCACTCGCCTCGCCGGCCCGTTCCGGCCCGCGCAGCGCGGACTGTGGCAAGCGCGGGACTTCCAGATGCATGTCGATCCGGTCGAGCAAAGGGCCCGAGATGCGGCCGAGATAGCGCCGGATCTGATCGGGGGTGCACTGGCAGACGGCCGCCGGATCGCCCAGTTGACCGCAAGGACAGGGGTTCATGGCGGCGACGAGCTGGAAGTCGGCCGGGAAATCGGCCTGGCGTGCGGCGCGCGAGATGGTGATCCGGCCCGTCTCCAGGGGCTCGCGCAGGACCTCGAGCACGCGCCGGTCGAATTCCGCCAGCTCGTCCAGGAACAGCACGCCACGATGCGCCAGCGAGATCTCGCCCGGACGCGGATGGGTGCCGCCTCCGACCAGGGCCGCACCCGAGGCCGTGTGATGCGGCGCGCGGAATGGCCGCCGGCCCCAGCGCGCGGGATCGAAGCCGTTCTCGCCGAGGGACTCGACGATGGCGGCCGACAGCGCTTCGTCACGGCTCATGGGCGGCAGAATGCCGGGCAGTCGCGCCGCCAACATCGACTTGCCCGTGCCGGGCGGGCCCACGAACATCAGGTTGTGCCCGCCGGCCGCCGCGATCTCCAGCGCGCGCTTTGCCTGCTGCTGGCCGCGCACCTCGGCCAGGTCCGGCATCGGGCTCCCGCTCGCAGGCCCGAGCGCTGGACGGGGATGCGGCTCGGCCTCGGATTCGCCGCGCAAGCGGCTGCACACGGCGAGCAGGTGCTCGGCCGCGAATACGGGGGTGACTGCGGCCAGCGCCGCCTCATCGGCGTTCGTCGCCGGCAGGGTCAGGGTGCGTTCGGCGTCGCCGGCGCCGATGGCCGCGGGCAGGGCTCCGCGCACCGGCCGCAGTGCGCCGCCGAGCGCGAGCTCGCCGAGGAATTCCTGGCCCTCGAGCGCCGCGCCGGGGAGCTGGTTCGAGGCCGCGAGAATGCCGAGGGCGATCGGCAGATCGTAGCGCCCGCCCTCCTTGGGTAGATCGGCCGGGGACAGATTGACCGTGATGCGCCGCTGCGGGAACTCGAAGCCGGCGTTCTGCAGCGCCGCGCGCACGCGGTCCTTGCTCTCTTTGACGGCCGTCTCCGGGAGCCCGACGATCGACAGCGAGGGCAGGCCGCCGGCCAGATGCACCTCGGC
Organism: uncultured Ectothiorhodospiraceae bacterium; assembly: GCA_964625925.1. Classification (GTDB taxonomy): domain Bacteria; phylum Pseudomonadota; class Gammaproteobacteria; order XJ16; family Halofilaceae; genus Halofilum. The sequence goes on from CAZVBX010000017.1 coordinate 12,347, forward strand.
GTCGACCGGCGGGGCGTCGACGCCGACCAGCGCGCGGCTATGGACGACAGCGAGGCTCACGCGGCCAACATCCCTGTGGTTGTTGTTGTCGATCAGGCCAGACGGTTGCGTTCGCGCGGGCCGGGGCCCCGGGACGTGCATCCCGCCGTCGGGCAAACCGCGACGGCGGGTATTTACTTACGGCGTGGCGTCGTCGGCCTCGTTGGCACTCGTGGCGGTCGGTGCCTTGATGCCGGCCTCACGCTCGAGTGCGGCGACGCGCGCCTCCATCTGCTCGAGCTGCTCGCGGGTCCGCGCCAGCACATCGGCCTGGACGTCGAACTCCTCGCGGGTGACCAGATCCATGCGCGACAAGGTCGACTGCATCATGGTGCGGGCGTTGCGCTCGAAATCCTCGCGCATCTCGCGGGCGCCCTCGGGCAGCATCCGGCCCAGGCGCTCGGCCACTTCGTCGAATGGATTGCGTGTCATCGTCCATGCCTCCGGGGCAGACCGGTCGCCAACGACGCCAACTCTAGCGAATGGATCGACCGGTCACAAACGGCAAGCGTCCGCGGCGCGCGGCCACGAGTGCCAGGATCGCGAGCAGGGTGGCCAAGGCGATGGCGCCGCCGGTCGCGCCGTTGGCGGTCAGCGAGAAGGCGCGGCTCGCCAGCCCCCCGACACCGGCGCCCAGGCCCTGCCCGAGGAACAGCGCCGAGGCGTTGAGCGAGAGCACCACGTCGCGCTCGCCGGCCGCAGCGGCGATCAGGCGCTGCTGGATCACGGGGCCGAGGGCGAACAGCGCGGCGCTGGCCACGAGCATGGCCGCGCCGCAGGCGGCCACTGCGGCGGGCGTGCCGCTGAGGCCGGGCGCCACCATCACCACCGAATAAACCGGCTGCGCCAGCACGATCCCCGTCAGTATCCACGCGATCATGCCGAGGGTCGGGCGCCGGTCCGCGATCCAGCCGCCGAGCGGGACCCCGAGCACGCTGCCGATGCCGAGCAGAACCTGCATGGCGCCGATGCCGGCGCCGTCGAGTCCGCCCGCGCGCGCCAGCACCGGCCCGATATAGGCATTGACCGTAAACGCCGCGACGAAGGCGCACAGCGTGATGGCGACGTTGGCGGCGACACGCGGACGCCGGATCACGGCGAGCGCTCGCAAGCCCTGCACCGCCCCGCCCGGCAGCGCCGGGACCCAGCGCAGGCAGGCGAGCGCGAGCACCCCCAAGCCCGCCGCGAAGGCGAAGGTGGCGCGCCAGCCCAAGGCGCTGCCGATCCAGGTGCCGGCCGGGATCCCGGCGAGAAAGGCCACGGTCAGCCCAACGAGCACCGTGGCCATCGCCCGCCCGGCGTGGCCGGGCGCGCTCAGCGTGACGGCCGCGCCCATGGCCACCGGCATGTAGGCGCCCGCGCCGAGCGCGGCCGCTGCGCGGAGCGCGAGCAGGCTCGCGAAATCGGGCGCCGCCGCCATGGCGATGTTGGCACCGACGAACAGGCCCAGTGAGACGACCAGCACGCGCCGGCGCGGGAAGCGCGTGGTCGTGGCGACCACGAGGGGGGCGGTTACGGCATAGGTGAGGGCGAACACCGTCGCCAGCTGGCCGGCACTGGCGATGCTGACGCCGAGATCGCGCGCCAGCGCCTCGAGCACCCCGACGAAGACGAAATTGCCGGTGCCGATGGCGAACGCGCCGATGGCCAGCAGAGCGACACGCGCCATCATGCGCCCGACCGCATGCCGTCTCGTGCCGGTTCGCGCAAGCTCATGCGGCGGCCGGCCGGACCGGACTGCCGCTGGCGGTGCTGCGTGCGCGCACTAGAGCGCGCGCCATGGCTTCGTCGCCGCGGCGCCGCGCTCCCCTGCCACGAAGAAGGCGAAACGCTTGCGAGGAAGGACACCGGCCGCCGCTTCAGGCGTAGCGGCTCAGTGCGCGTTGCACGAACGCGGGCTGGGCCTGGGCGGCACGGTGGATTTCGGCGGTGTAGTACTCGGTATTGATGCCGTCGTCGGTGTTGACGCTGCGCGCTTCGGTCTCGCGCGCGAACTGCAGCTCGCCCTCGGCGCGTGCCAGCGTCGCGGTCCACCAGCCGGTCGGGTAGATCGGCTGCGGAAAGTGCAGCGACACCGGCGAGCCGAAGCCGGCGCTCTGCATCCGCTGGTGCATCGGCGCGATGATGCCCGCCAGGTGTGCCAGCGGCGACTCGCTCTGTTGGACGATGAGGCCGTTCGGTCCCAGGGCGCGATGGCATTCGCGATAGAACGGCTCACTGAACAGCCCTTCGGCCGGGCCGATGGGGTCGGTGCTGTCGATCAGGATGACGTCGAGCGAGTCATCCGGCGCGTCGCGCACCCACGCAATGCCGTCGGCGAACGCCAGTTCGGCGCGCGGGTCGTGGTTGCAGGCGCATAGCGCGGGGAAATACTCCTCCGCTACGCGCGTGACGCGCTCGTCGATGTCGACCTGCGTGGCGCGCTCGACCCCGGGATGCTTGAGCACCTCGCGCAGGGTGCCGCAATCGCCGCCGCCGACGACCAGCACCCGCCGGGGGTCGGGGTGGGAGAATAGCGCCGGGTGTGCGAGCATCTCGTGATAGAGGAAGTTGTCGCGCTCGGACAGCATCAGGAAGCCGTCGATCACCAGGGCGCGGCCGAACCAGACCGTGTCGTAGACCTCGATGGTCTGGTGGTCCGAGCGCTCGTGATGCAGGCGCCCGCCCGGGCCCAGCTCCAGCGCGAATGCGGAGCCGGATTCCTCGCAGGTCTCGATGAGCCACTTGTCGTCTTCGAGCGCCATGATCTGCTCCGCGGTTGAGTGGGTGGCGGGCGCAATCGGCCGCTGAATCCGATAGTCTGGTGGGCCCGCCGGAGGGTGGCGGATCGTGCCGCGCCCGCCCCGACATTGCAATTATAGAGTCGCCCTTACGTCCCGATGAGCGCCTTCGATATGCCGCCGAACCAAGCGCCCGCCAGTCCCTGGACGCGCGACGACGCACGCCACGTGTACAACGTCGCCCACTGGGGCGAGGGCTATTTCGACATCGACGAGGCAGGACGGGCGATGGTGCACCCGCGGCGTGACGGGCGCGCGGTGCCGCTGGCCGACCTGGCGGCCGAGCTGCGCCGCACCGACCTGCCCTTGCCCGTGCTGGTGCGCTTCGTCGACGTGCTGCATGACCGCGTCGATCATCTGTGCGCCGCGTTCGATGCGGCGCGCGAGCGCCACGGCTACCGGGGCGGCTACACCGCCGTCTATCCGATCAAGGTGAATCAGCAGCGCAGCGTTGTCGAGCACATCAAGCGCCCCGGCGACCCGCGCGTGGGCCTGGAGGCCGGCAGCAAGCCCGAGCTCATGGCCGTGCTGGCGCTGACCGACGCGCGCGATGGCGTCATCGTCTGCAACGGCTACAAGGACCGCGAGTACGTCCGCATGGCGTTGATCGGCACGCGCCTGGGCCTGAACGTGCACATCGTCGTCGAGCGCCCGGCCGAGATCGAGCTGATCGCCGAGGCGGCCGCCGAGCTCGGCGTCGAGCCGACCGTGGGCGTGCGCGTGCGCCTGGCCTCGATCGGCTACGGCCGCTGGCAGAACACCGGCGGCGAGAAGGCCAAGTTCGGCCTGTCGGCGCAGCAGGTGCTCGCCATCGCGGAGCGCCTGCGCGCACGCGGCGCGCTGCATTGGTTGCGTCTGCTGCATTTCCACATGGGCTCGCAGATCGCCAATCTGCGCGACATGGAGGCCGGCATGACCGAGGCCGCGCGCTACTACGCCGAGCTGCGCGCCCTCGGTGCGCCGGTGGAGGCCGTGGATGTCGGCGGCGGCCTAGCGGTCGACTACGAGGGCGCCTGCTCGCGCGACGAGTTCTCCATGAACTACGGCGTCGAGCAATACGCCGACCGGGTAGTGGCCGCGCTGGCTGCGATCTGCGCCGAGCGCGATCTGCCGCAGCCGGCGATCCTCACCGAGGCCGGGCGCGCCATGAGCGCGCACCATGCGGTCCTCGTGACCGATGTCATCGACACCGAGGCCCTGCCGGACGGCGCACCGGAATCCGCCGTGCCGACGGACGGTGAGGCCGAACGGGCGCTGGCCGAGCTACGTGCGCTGCGCAGCCAGCCGCCGCAGTCGATGGCCGAGCGCTATCAGGACGCCAGCCGGGCGCTCGCCCAGGCGCAAAGCCTGCACACGGACGGGCGCGTCGATCTGCGGGTACGTGCCGAGGCGGAGGGGTTGTTCGTGGCCATCTGCCGCGACACCCATGCGCGCCTGGAGGAGCGCCCGTACCGCGACCCGGAGCTGCGCGCCCGACTGCGCGAGCGTCTGGCGACGAAATACTTCTGCAACTTCTCCGTGTTCCAGTCGACGCCGGACGTTTGGGGCATCGGCCAGTTGTTCCCGATCATGCCGCTGGATCGCCTGGACGAGCGTCCGACGGTCGAGGCCGTGCTGGAGGACTTGACCTGTGACTCCGACGGCCACATCGATCGGTATGTCCACGGCGACGGCGTCTTCGAGACCCTGCCGCTGCATCAGCCGCGCCCGGGCGAACCCTATTTGCTGGGGGTGTTCCTGGTGGGGGCCTACCAGGAGATCCTGGGCGACATGCACAACCTGTTCGGCGACACCCACTCGGTGAACGTCGAGCTCGATGGCGACGGCTGGCGCTTGGTGGAGCCCGAGTTCGGCGACCGGGTCGATGAGCTGCTGCGCTACGTGCATTTCCAGCCGGAGGCCCTGCTGGCGCGGTTTCGCGAACGCATGGACGCGTCCGGACTGGCGCCGGACGTTCGCCGGATGTTGCTGTCCGAATTCGAGGACGGCCTGTCGGCTTACACGTATCTGCAGCAACCGTAAGCGCGTCCGGCACGCTCGACCGCCCGTCGCCGGCCGGGCCGCAATCCCGTTCTCTCGATCCAGGAGGCGACATGACGCAAGCGGTCGAAGCGAGCATCGATACGGCCACGCCGGGCGTGCGCGTGTGTAACACCGACCACGGGCTGCGCAGCGAGATCGACGCGCGCGGCCATGCCCTGGTCGCCGACGAGCCGGCCGATGCCGGCGGCGAGGACGCCGGCCCGGCGCCGCACGACTATCTGCTGGCGAGCCTCGGGGCCTGCACCGCGATCACCCTGCGCCTGTACGCCGAGCGCAAGGGATGGGCGCTGCGGCGGGTGTGCGTGCGCGTGCGCCGCGGTGAGCCGAGCCAGCGCGCCTCCGACGGCGTGCGCGTCGAGCATTTGCAGCGCGACATCGAGCTCGAAGGCGAGCTCGACGAGGCCCAGCGTGCGCGCTTGGTCGAGATCGCCGAACGCTGCCCGGTCCACCGCACCCTCACCGCCGACATCGAGATCGCGACCACTGCGGAGCCCACCTGAGCATGCGCATTGTCATGGACGAGAACGTCGACGCCGGACGCGAAGCCTTGGCAGCGCTCGGCGAGGTGGTCACGCTGCCCGGTCGTGAGATCGACACCGAGGATGTCTCCCGAGCCGATGCCCTGATCGTGCGCTCGCTCACGCGCGTCGACCGCACGCTGCTCGGGGGATCGCAGGTGCGCTTCGTGGGGACCGCCACCAGTGGCTACGATCATGTCGAGACCGGATGGCTGGCCGAGCGCGACATCGCGTTCGCGTACGCGCCCGGCTGCAACGCGGCGGCCGTGGCCGACTGGGTGGTGGCGGCGCTGGCGGTTCTGCAGCAGCGAGGCCGGCACGCGTTCGGCCGCGGCACGGCCGGGGTCATCGGCGCCGGCCAGGTGGGCGAGCGCGTCGCCCAGCGCCTGACCGCGCTGGGCTACGCGGTGCGCCGCTGCGACCCACCGCGCGCCGAGGCCGAGGGCGGCGCCGGCTTCGTCGATCTCGACACCGCCCTCGGGAGCGACATCGTCACTCTCCATGTTCCGCTTACGGAGTCCGGGCCGTATCGCACCCACCACTTGATCGACGCCGCGGCGCTGGCGCGCATGCCGGGCGGCGCGGTGCTGCTCAACGCAGCACGCGGCGGGGTCGTTGACGAACACGCGCTGGCGCTGCGCCTGGATGACGGCCCCGATCTCGCGGTGGGGCTCGACACCTGGGCCGGGGAACCGCAGATCGACACCGGCCTGCTGGCGCGGATCGAGCTGGCGACGCCGCACATCGCCGGGTATAGCCGCGAAGGGCGGCTGCGTGGCACGGCCATGGTCGCGCGGGCGGCCGCCCGCTGCCTGGAGCGGGCCCTGGAGTGGGACTGGCGTGCAGCCCTGCCGCCGGCGCCGGCGCTCGAGGCCGCCCCGGACGGCAGCGCGGTCGCCGCGATCTTGTCCGCCTACGATCCGCGCGCCGATCACGCGCGCCTGCGACAATTGCTCGCGGCCCGCCCGGACGAGCGCCGGGCGGCCTTCGATCGGGTCCGGCGCGCCTGCCCACAGCGGCGCGAATTCGGACGCTACCGGCTGGGCGCGGAGGCGCCGGCCATGCTCAAGCACGCGGGTTTCGGCCAGAGCGATCCCGCCGACGAGGAGGGTGCATGGGTCTTTTAATCGACGGTGAATGGCACGATCAGTGGTACGACACCTCCAGCCATGGCGGGCGCTTCGTGCGCGAAAGCCCGAAGTTCCGCCGCTGGGTGACGCCCGAGGGCGAGGACGGGTTTCCGGCCGCGGCCGGCCGCTACCACCTGTATGTCTCGCTCGCCTGTCCCTGGGCGCATCGAACGCTGATCTTCCGCACGCTCAAGGGCCTCGAGCAGGCCATCGACGTGTCCGTCGTCCATCCGCACATGCTCGAGAACGGCTGGGAATACGCGGCGGACGTCAGCGAGAACCTGCACCGGTTCGAGGGCACCGGCGACCGGGTCAATGACTATCGCTTCCACCATCAGCTTTACACGCACGTCGACCCGCACTACACCGGCCGGGTGACCGTGCCGGTGCTATGGGACCGCGAGCACGCCACCATCGTGTCGAACGAGTCGGCCGACATTATCCGCATGTTCAATGGCGGCTTTGGCGATATCGCGCGCGACGACGCGGATTTCTGCCCGGCCGACCTCCAGAAGGAGATCGACGGCGTCAACGCGGCGGTCTACGAGCATGTGAACAACGGCGTCTACCGGGCCGGATTCGCGACCACCCAGGCCGCCTATGAGGAGGCGTTCGATGCGCTGTTCGCCGAGCTCGACCGGCTCGACGCGCGCCTGGCCGAGCAGCGCTACCTATGCGGTGAACGCGTTACCGAGGCCGACTGGCGATTATTCACGACGCTGGTGCGCTTTGACGCCGTCTACTTCGGCCATTTTAAGTGCAATCTGCGCCGCATCGCCGACTATGCTCATCTGTCAGGCTATCTCCGCGAGCTATACCAGTGGCCGGGCGTCGCCGAGACGGTGAACTTCACCCATATCCAGCATCACTACTATTACAGCCACGGCACGATCAATCCCACCCGGGTCGTGCCCAAAGGGCCGGAGCTGGCGCTGACGTCCCCCCATGGCCGCGATCATCTGCCCAGCGCGCGCTGATCCCGGCCCGCGGGCCAGGCGTTCGCGGGCGCTCGAGGACCGCCCTGCGACAGCGGGCCGGGGATGTCCCGCCGCGGCTCAGGCGCAGCATAGGGCCGAATCGGTCCTGCCGGGTCCGGACATGCGCCCCACCCGGCGGGTCGAAAAGGGGCGCGACCGCCCATCGTCCGGCAATCGCCAGGGCCGGATCGGCGGCTGAGCTCACCCGCAGACGCCGGCTGCGGTAGGGGCCGGTGCGATGGCACGGCCGGCAAAGCCAGGCGGTCACTCCCGCCGCGGGCTTGCGCGCCTGGGCCGGGTGCTGCTGCGACCGTTTGCAACCATCCGTGCGCAGATCGTCATGCTGGTCGTCCTGGCGAGCCTGTTGATCTCCGTGCTGGCCGTGTGGGTCGCCACGGCCTCGGTCGAGGGCTATCTCACCGACCGCATCGAGGCCCGATTCCCGGAGACCCTCGCGGTCAAGGCGCGCGACGTGCGCGGCTGGTACGACCGCATCGCGGTCGACTTGCGCACGGTTGCGCAGGCGCCGGCGGTGCGCCGCACCGTGCCGCAACTCCTCGACGGCGAGAACGGCCGGGCGCGGCGCCTGTTGCGCAATCACCTGCTCGACATGCTGGGCCGTTACGAGCGCTTTGGCGCCCTGGTCGTCGCAGGGCCCGACGGACGCGCCCTGGCTGCGGCCGGCCACGGCTTCGACATCGCCGTGGGCTGGCCTACCCCGACGCGCGGACAGGCACGTGAGCCGCCGTCCTACGGCGTGGTCGAGCGCGAGGGGCGGCGCCGCCACCTGCTGTCCATACCCGTGGCTGCGGCCGAGGGCGTATTCCTCCGCGCGATCCTCGATCTGCGCCAGCTGGACGCGCTGCTCGCCACGGGCATCACGCGCGAGCCCGTGGACCTATACGTGGTCGATGGCGCCGGCCGCTATGTGGCCGGCCGGCGAACACCGCCGGCGGGCAACGCCTGGTATCGCGGCCCCGGAAGTACGGCCCCGGGGCCGATTGCCACCTACGAAAACGACCGCGGGGTCGAAGTCATCGGCGCAGCGCGACCCGTCGGGCGTTTCGGCTGGGAGCTGGTGATCGAGCAGGACCTCGCCACGGCACGCGCGCCGGTGCGAGCGCTCATCACCCGGGTGTTCTGGATCGTGATGGCGCTGGCGTTGCTGCTGGTCGCGGGCGCGGTCATGCTGGCCCTGTCGATCGTGCGCCCGCTGGAGGCGTTGGCGCGGGTGGCCGACCGCGCCGCCGCGGGCGAGCCCGAGGTCGAGCAGCCGCAACCGCGCGGCGCGCGCGAGCTGCGCCGGCTGACGCACGCCTTCAACCAGATGACCCTGCGCCTGCAATCGAGCCGGCGCGAGCTCGAGCACCGCGCCGATGAGCTGCAGCATCTGTCGGTCACGGATGGCCTGACCGGTCTGTACAACCACCGCTACTTCCGGGAGCAGCTACCGCTGGAAGAAAAGCGCGCCGAGCGCGCCGATCAGCTGCTGGCGCTGATCCTGGTGGACATCGACGATTTCAAGGCGATCAACGACACCTTCGGGCACGCCGTCGGCGACGGCGTGCTGTGCGCCGTCGCCCGGGCGATGAGCGACCAAGTGCTACGGGCGACCGATCTGTTGGCGCGCTATGGCGGCGAGGAATTCGGCGTGATCACGCAGCAGAAAGACGAAGAGGGCGCCGTGGTGCTGGCCGAGAAGATCCGCCGGGCGGTGGCCGCGATCGACTACAAGCTGCCCGAGGGACGCGCCGGCCCGGCCGCCGAAGCGACCGTGCTGCATATGACGGTGTCCGTGGGCGTCGCCCTGCATCAGCGCGGAACCGACACCGATGTCGTGTTCGAGGCCGCGGATGCCGCGCTCTACACCGCCAAGCTGGCGGGCAAGAACCGCGTCGAGCTGTGCTATCCCGGGGCGGCCCGGCGCGCCCGATGAGCCGGTCTACGCGTCCAGCGTGAACCCGACCTCGACCGTCACCTGCCAGTACTCCACGCGACCGTCGGCGATGTGGCCACGCGTGTCGCGCACCTCCAGCCAGCGCATGTTGTGCACCGTGCGCGACGCGCGCTCGATGGCGTTTTGCACTGCATCTTCGATGCTGTTCGGCGAGGAGCCGGTGAGTTCGATGTGCTTGTAGACGTGATTGCTCATGGTGCCTCCTACGAGCCTATCCGAGAAATCTGCGCCGCCGCGCCGCGCCAACCGGCCTGCCCGAGGGCGGCTGATGGGCCGTCGGCGCCACCGGATCAGTGATGAACCGCCCTGCCCACCATTTTGCACGCCTGCGCGCCCGCCACAACGCCGGCCGGTGGCCGCGCCTGATCGGATGCTCGGCTAGTGCCCTTTAACGCACAACATCGGATTTTCGCCGGCCCTCGCGGCGGCTGGCGGCGTTGCGCCTCCTCGCCATAGGGTGCGCTATGACTCGTCGGCGCGCCTTGCCAGCCACCACGATGCCTCGCCGAAAATCTCGACGTTGTACGTTAAAGGACACTAGCAGGCCATTGAAAAACAGCCTGCTAACGTGGGACAAGCGACGTCCCGCCGCGAATCAGGCACTGCAAGTGTCTGATTCGCGTAGCCGGGTGCGGACATGCGCCGGACCCGGAGCCTTGAGAATGGGCCGCATTGCCCATTCTCACACCCGGTTAGAGTTCGCGGTAGCGGGGTTTCCAGGGCAGCTTGCCGCGCCAGTAGAGGATTAGCACAAAGCCCGTGATCATGCCCCCGAGGTGAGCGAAATGGGCGACGCCCTGCTGCGTGCCGCTGATCCCCAGGTAGAGCGTCAGCAGGCCGTAGCCCAGCACGAACCACTTGGCCTGGATCGGCACCGGCGGGATCAGCAGCAGGATGTACTGGTTGGGGAAGCGCATGCCGAACGCCAGCAGGATGCCGAAGACGCCGCCGGAGGCGCCGACCGTCGGATGGATGGCGCTGCCGCCGGCGGTGACGATGAGCTGCGCCACGGCCGCGCCGACGATGCACACGATGAAATAGGTCAGAAAGCGCTGCGAGCCCCAGACCTGCTCCATCGCGCTGCCGAACATCCACAGCGCGAACATATTGAAGAACAGGTGCAACAGGCCGGCGTGCAGGAACGCGTACGTGACCAGCTGCCAGATCTGGAATTGCGGCACCCGCTGCAGTCCGATCGCACCTTCGACATAACTGGGCGTATCGATCGGCCAGAGGGCGAAATTGATGATGAGCGAGTCGCGACTGAATCCTAGCGTGTCGCCCAGCCCCAGCAGGAGGAAACCGACGCCATTGGCAATCAGCAGAGCCTGGACGACGGGTGGAAAGCGGCCGGCGCGGTTCGGGTGGCTGAAGTAGTCGCCCATGACGCGAGCATGGAGCCCCGGCGCGCCCTTTTCAACGCACTCCCTGGTTACGCCGGAGAAGAACCACGGATGAACACAGATGAACACGGATGATGTTGCGGTATGCGATCGGCCGTGCGCCGGCGCTTCGCACGAGCCAATGCAGGCTCAGGAAACGCTTGGAGCTGACTCGCGCGCCAACGCCAGCGGCAGCATCCGTATTCATCCGTGGTTCGTTCGCGCCACGGAATGAGCGGGCCGATCAGGCGGTGGCGCGGGCGGCCTTGCGGCGTTCGCTCTCGGTGAGCCAGCGCTTGCGGATGCGAATGGCCTGCGGGGTGATCTCGACGAGCTCGTCGTCGTTGATGAATTCGAGCGCCTGCTCGAGATCGAGCTTCAGCGGCGGCGTCAGGTTCACGTTCTCGTCGGTGCCCGCCGCGCGCACGTTGGTGAGCTCCTTGGCCTTCAGCGGGTTAACGGCCATGTCGTTCTCGCGGCTGTTGATGCCGATGACCATGCCCTCGTAGACCTCGGTGTTGTGGGTGATCATCAGCGAGCCGCGCTCCTGCAGATTGAACAGCGCGTACGCCACGGCCTGGCCGGCGTTGCCCGAGACCAGCACGCCGTTGTGCCGTTGGCCGATGTTCTGCGGGCCGATCGGGCCGTAGTGATCGAACACGTGGGTCAGGATGCCCGTGCCCGAGGTCAAGCTCATGAACTCGCTGCGGAAGCCGATCAGTCCGCGCGCCGGGATGATGTACTCCAGGCGTACGCGCCCGGATGCATCCGGCTGCATGTCCTGGAGCGTCCCGCGGCGCTGGTTGAGATGGTCGATGACCGCGCCCTGGTGCTCGGCGTCGACGTCGGCGACCAGATGCTCGTAGGGTTCCTGGCGCTGGCCGTCGACCTCGCGCACGATCACGGACGGCCGCGACACGGCGATCTCGTAGCCCTCGCGCCGCATGGTCTCCAGCAGGACCGATAGATGCAGCAGACCGCGCCCGGACACCTGGAAGCGGTCCGGGTTGTCGGTGTCCTCCACCCGCAGGGCGACGTTCGATTTGAGCTCGCGGTCGAGGCGCTCGCGCACCTGACGGCTGGTCAGGTACTTGCCCTCGCGTCCGGCCAGCGGCGACTTGTTCACCTCGAAGCTCATGCTGACAGTGGGCTCGTCCACGGTCAGCGGCGGTAGCGCCTCGGGGTGCTCCGGGTCGCAGATGGTGTCGGAGATGTCGAGCCCGTCCATGCCGACCAGGCCGACGATGTCGCCGGCCTCGGCCTGGCTGACGTCGACCCGGTCAAGGCCCTGGAAGCCGAGGATCTGCTGCACGCGGCCGCGGCGCTGCTTGCCGTCGCGACCCACGATGATGACGGAGGTATTCGTGTCGATGCTGCCGCGGCGGATGCGGCCGATGCCGATCTGCCCCAGGTAGCTGGAATAGTCCAGCGTGGTCACCTGCATGCAGAACGGGCTGTCCGGGTCGACTGCGGGCGCCGGCACGCCCTCGACGATAGCCTCGAACAGCGGCGTCATGTCACCCTCGCGGACGCTGTCGTCGGCACTAGCGTAGCCCTGCAGGGCCGACGCGTAGAGGATCGGGAAGTCCAGCTGCTCGTCGCTTGCGCCCAGGTTGTCGAACAGCTCGAAGGTCTGGTCGATCGCCCAGTCCGGGCGTGCGCCCGGGCGATCGATCTTGTTGACCACGACGATCGGCTGCAGCCCCAGGGCGAAGGCCTTCTGGGTCACGAACCGGGTCTGCGGCATGGGTCCGTCGACCGCGTCCACTAGCAGCAGGGCCGAATCCGCCATCGACAGCACGCGCTCGACCTCGCCGCCGAAGTCGGCGTGGCCCGGCGTGTCCAGGATGTTGATGCGGTAGCCGCCCCAGTCGATGGCCGTGTTCTTCGACAGGATGGTGATGCCGCGCTCGCGCTCGAGATCGTTCGAGTCCATGACCCGCTCGGCGCCGGCATCGCGGGCACTCAGGGTCCCCGATTGCTGCAGCAGGCGGTCGACCAGGGTGGTCTTGCCGTGGTCGACGTGGGCGATAATGGCGACGTTGCGAAGCTTCTCGATCATGGTACGGAGCCGGTGAGCGCAGGTAATGCCCGCGCCGCCGGGCGGCGCGGGCTGGAAAACCCCCCATGATAACCCGGCTTGCAAGGGGATGGCGGCCGGATTGCGCGCCTCGACGATTCCCGGGGACGATCCCTTGACAGGCGCTTGCATTCCGGTTTGCGAACGCGCAGTATCGGTTGTGCAGTGTCCAGTTTCCTCCAGTGAGTCCTCCCGGTGGTCTATCCAATAATTGGCAGTCACTCCCGAGGGCGTTCCAAGGAACGACCTGCAGCATCCGTTCAACGCATCTCAGGGAGATGGCTAGCATGACGACTGGTACCGTTAAGTGGTTCGACGACTCCAAGGGTTACGGCTTCATTGCGCCGGAAGACGGCAGCAAGGACGTATTCGTACACCACACCGGCATTCAGGGCGAGGGCTTCAAGAGCCTGTCCGAAGGCCAGCGGGTCGAGTTCGAGACGCAGAGCACGCCTAAGGGCCTCGCGGCTTCGAACGTCCGCGCCGTCTAAAACCCGCGATCGCGAATCGTAGGTATCGAAAGGGCCCCGCCTCGGCGGGGCCCTTTCTCGTCGGGTCCCATCGCCGTCTGCTCTGCCCGCGCGGATTCTCCACCCATCTCAGCTCCTCGTTCGAAGGGGGGTCGCCCAGCGCCATGCGCTCCGCCCAAGGGGGCGAATGAGGTAGCCTGTACGCCCCCCGTTCGCAGCGCGTGGATCGCCGAATGTCGCGACAGGTGACCGCTTGAGCCCGGCCCCCGCCGCCTGGCGGCGTGCGCTGCCGTTCCTACGCTGGTGGCCGCACGTCAGCGCGGGCACGCTACGCGCCGACGCGCTCGCCGGGCTGACCAACGCGATCGTCGTGCTGCCGCAGGGCGTTGCGTTCGCCCTGATTGCGGGGTTGCCGGCGGAATACGGCCTCTACACCGCCATGGTGCCCGCGATCGTCGCGGCCCTGTTCGGCTCCTCCTGGCATCTGATTTCCGGGCCGACGATGGCGCTGTCGATCGTCGTCTTTGCCACCGTCAGTCCGCTGGCGGAGCCCGGCAGCGCAAGCTACATCACCCTGGCGCTGACCCTGACGCTGCTGACCGGCTTGATCCAGCTGACCTTCGGTCTCGCCCGCCTGGGTGCGCTGGTCAATTTCGTCTCGCCCGCGGTCGTGACCGGATTCACCGCCGGCGCGGCGATCCTGATCATCACCAGCCAGATCCCGAACGTGCTCGGGCTCGATGCGCAGCGCAGCCATGGATTCCTGCAGATCTGGGGCTTTGTGCTGTCGCATCTCGGCGAGGTGCGGCCGCGGGTGCTGCTGATTGCTTGCACCAGCCTCGGCGTCGCCCTGGTGGTGCGCAAGATCCGGCCCCGCTGGCCTTATCTGCTGCTGGCGATGGTCGCCGGCGGCCTGGTGGGGTGGCTCGTGGACGCGGGCGCCCATGGGGTGCCGCTGGTCGGGCCGTTGCCGAGCAGCCCGCCCGCGCTGAGCCTGCCTGATTTCCAGCTCGACACCGTGCGCGAGCTGGCCGACGACGCACTGGCCCTGGCCCTGCTCGGACTGATCGAGGCGGTATCGATCGCGCGCGCCGTGGCGCAGCGCTCGAGGCAGCGGATCGACGGCAGTCAGGAGTTCATTGGCCAGGGCCTGTCGAACGTCGTGGGGGCGTTCTTCTCCTGCTACCCGAGCTCGGGATCCTTCACGCGCACCGGCGTCAACTACGAGGCGGGTGCGCGCACGCCCATGTCCGCGCTGCTCGCCGCGCTGTCGCTGATGTTGCTGCTGATCCTGGTCGGTCCGCTGGCGCGGTATCTGCCGATCGCGGCCATGAGCGGCATGATCCTGGTGGTCGGTGCCGGGCTGATCCATCTCCATCAGATTCGCGAGCTGCTGCGCACCAGCCGCCAGGACACGGCGGTGCTGGCCGTGACGTTCGCGGCGACGCTATTGCTCGGTCTGACCGCAGCCATCCTGTCCGGCGTACTGCTGTCGCTGATGCTGTTCCTCAATCGCGCGGCGCGCCCGTCGGTGTTCAGCGTCGCGCCCGACCCGGACGATCCCAGGCGGCGTTTCCTCAATCTGCAGCGAAAGGCGCTGCCGGAATGCCCCCAGCTCAAGGTCGTCCGCATCGATGGGGCGTTGTTCTTCGGCTCGGCGCAGTGGGTCGCCGAAAGCCTGGGCCCGTATGCCGAGGGGCCCGACGCGCGCGATCACCTTCTGATCGTCGGCAGCGGCATCAATTACATCGACAGCGCCGGCGCCCAGATGCTCGTGGACGAGGCGCAGCGCCGTGCCGCGCACGGCGGCGGGCTGTACCTGTGCTCGCTGCGCATGGACCCGCGGACGTTCCTGTACGACAGCGGCTACGCCGACAAGCTCGGGCGGGGCAACCTGTATCCGACCAAGGGCGAGGCCATTGCCGACCTCTACGCGCAGCGCCTGGACCCCGCGGTTTGCGCCCGCTGCGAGGTGCGCATCTTCGACGAATGCGCGCGCATCGGGCGGCGTGCCCAGGAGACTGACGGCGACGACGAGCCCGCCGTGGTCGCCTCGCGCGATCCGGGCTCGTAGCGCTCGCCGCCCGCGTTGCTCGTCACTCGCGTAGTGACGCTACACTCACTCCTCGCGCCCTGCGCGCGCTGGGGCTGCGACGCGACGACCACGGCGATGCCGGGAGGCCGCTCGCGGCGGGGCGCCATGCCGCCGGTGCCCGCGATGGCCCCGTAGTGCCGCCGCGCCATATCCGGTAGCGTGGCATCGACCCATGTCGCGCCGACGGTCCGGCGCGGACCATCGATCTCGCGACTCCAATGCTTCGGAGGCCCTGATGAAGCTCGACCAAGCCGCTGCACCGCAGCCGGTGCGCCTAGCGGACTACACGCCGCCGGCATTCCGCATCGAGACGGTCGATTTGCGCTTCGATCTCGACCCGGCCGCGACCCGCGTCACCGCGCGCCTGCGGGTCGTGCGGGCCACGAGCGATCCGGAGGCGCCGCTGGTGCTCGACGGCGAGCACCTCACGCTGGTCTCGGTGGCGATCGGCGGCAATGAGCTCTCGCCGGACGCCTACCGCGTCGATGAGCGCAGCCTGACGTTGCCCGAGGTGCCGGACCGCTTCGAGCTGAGCGTCGTCACGCAGATCTGCCCCGAGGCCAACACGGCCCTGGAAGGGCTCTACACCTCCTCGGGCAACTTCTGCACCCAATGCGAGCCGGAAGGCTTTCGGCGGATCACGTACTTCCTCGACCGGCCCGATGTCATGGCGCGCTACGCGACCACTATCGTGGCCGACCGCGCGCGCTATCCCGTGCTGCTGTCCAACGGCAACGCCGTCGATGCCGGCGCGCTCGACGACGGCCGCCACTGGGCGCGCTGGGAGGACCCCTATCCCAAGCCCTGCTACCTGTTCGCGCTGGTCGCCGGCGACCTGGCCTGCCACGAGGACCGCTTCACCACGGCCTCCGGCCGCGAGGTCGCGCTACGGATCTATACCGAGCCGCACAACGTGGGCAAGACCGATCACGCCATGCGCGCGCTAAAAAAGGCGATGCGCTGGGACGAGGAGACCTTCGGTCTCGAGTACGACCTCGATCTGTTCCAGATCGTGTCCGTGGACGACTTCAACATGGGCGCGATGGAGAACAAGGGACTCAACGTCTTCAACTCGAAGCTGGTGCTGGCGAACGCCGAGACCGCGACGGACGCCGACTTCCAGCAGATCGAGGGCGTGATCGCCCACGAGTACTTCCACAACTGGACGGGCAATCGCGTGACCTGCCGCGATTGGTTCCAGCTCTCGCTCAAGGAAGGCCTGACGGTGTTCCGCGATCAGCAATTCTCGGGCGACATGGGGTCGGCGCCGGTCAAGCGCATCGAGGACGTCCGCCTGCTGCGCAGCCGCCAGTTCCCCGAGGACGCGGGGCCCATGGCCCACCCGGTACGCCCCCCGTCCTACATCAAGATCGACAACTTCTACACCCTGACGGTGTACGAAAAGGGCGCCGAGCTCATCCGCATGCTGCATACGCTGCTCGGCGCCGCGGGCTTTCGACGCGGCATGGATCTCTACTTCGAGCGCCACGATGGACGGGCGGCGACCTGCGACGATTTCGTTGCCGCCATGGCGGACGCGAACGAATATCCGCTCGAACAATTCAAGCGCTGGTACGCCCAGGCCGGGACGCCGCACCTGGCGGTCGAGGAGGCCTGGGATCCGGACGAGCGCGAGTACTACCTGACGCTGCGCCAACGAACGCCGGCCACGCCCGATGGCGCCGGCAAGGAGCCGGTGGTGATCCCCCTGCGCATGGGCCTGATGGCCCGCGACGGCAGCGCTATTCCGCTCAAGCTGACCGAGCGCGGCGGCGCCAGCGGTGTCGATGAGTGCGTGCTCGAGGTGACCGAGTCCGAGCAGACCTTCGTGTTCGAGGACGTCGACGAACGCCCTGTCGCGTCGCTGCTGCGCGGCTTTTCCGCGCCGGTCATCCTCGAGCGCGAGGTCGACGACGAGACCCTGCGCTTTCAGCTCGGCCACGATGGGGATTCGTTCAACCGCTGGGACGCCGGTCAGACCCTGGTGCGCCGGCGCGTGCTGGCGGGCGTCGCGGCCTTGCGCGAGGGGCGGGCAATCGATCTGCCGGCGGCGGACATCGATGCCTTCCGCCGGCTGCTGGCCGATTCCGATCTGGATGACGCGCTCAAGGCCGAGGCGCTGACCTTGCCCTCCGAAGAGGCCATCGGCGAAGCGATGGACATCGTCGAGCCCGATCTGCTGCACGATGCGCGCGAGCAGGTCAGCGGCCAGCTGGCCGAGGCGCTGGAGCCGGATCTGCGCAGCGCCTGGGAATCGCGGCGCGACACCGGCGAGGGTGAGTACCGCATCGACGCGGCCACTATCGGCCGCCGGCGCCTGAAGAACATCTGCCTGGCCTATCTCGGCGGGCTCGACCGCGACGACTATCTGCGCCGCGCCGTCGACCAGGTCGAAGCGGGCCACAACATGACCGACGTGGTGGCCGGGCTACGCGTGCTGTCCCATCTCGAGCGGCCCGAGCGCCAGCGCGCGTTCGACGTCTTCTACGAACGCTGGCACAGCGATCCGCTGGTGACCGACAAGTGGCTCACGCTGCAGGCGACGGCGCGCCGGCCGGGGGTGGTCGACGAGGTCCGCCGGCTCATGGGCCACCCGGCGTTCGACCGCAAGAACCCGAATCGTGTCCGCGCCTTGATCGGCGCGTTCGCCATGGGCAACTTCCCGGCGTTCCACAGCGCCGACGGCAGTGGCTACCGCCTGCTGGCCGACTTCGTCATCGAGCTCGACGCGCGCAATCCGATGATCGCCTCGCGCCTGATCCAGGCCATGGTCCGCTGGCACCGCTTCGATGCCGGTCGCCAGAAGGCCATGCAGCGCGAGCTGCAGCGCGTGCTCGACAGCGATACCTGCTCCGACAACACCTACGAGGTGGTGGCACGCGCGCTCGGCAAGGACACCGGCTGAGACGGCCGGGGCGTTATACTGCGTCCGTCGGTTGCGTAGCCGGATGGAGCGACTGCGGACCCAACCGCCGGGAGCAGATTTGGACTGCGCGAAGCGCAGGCCCGGAGGGGGAGACCACAGGGACGTGGTCTCCAATGGGCGCGCAAGCCGCCGTCAGGCGGTCGGGCACAGGGACGGGCCCGACGATCCGGGACAAACGATCCGATATCTTCCCGGATTGCGCTATCCATCCGGACTACAGAGAGGGCCTTGGCGCCATTGCGGGCGTTGAGGCCAAAGAGGCAGGCATGAGCGAGCGCGACGGCACGAATACCTCCTGGGGCGGGCGTTTTAGCGAGCCGACCGACGCCTTCGTCGAGGCCTTTACGGCCTCGGTCGGATTCGATCGCCGCCTCTACAAGCACGACATCGCCGGCTCGCGTGCGCACGCCCGCATGCTGGCCAAGGTCGGCGTGCTCACGCAGGCCGAGCGCGACCGGATTCTCGAGGGTCTCGATGCGGTCGAGGCCGATATCGAGGCGGGCCGCTTCGAGTGGTCGGTCGCGCTCGAGGACGTGCACATGAACGTCGAGCACGCCCTGACCGAGCGCATCGGCGAGGCCGGCAAGAAGCTGCACACCGGGCGCTCGCGCAACGATCAGGTCGCCACGGACCTGCGGCTGTACCTGCGCGACGCCATCGATGGCCTAGCAGCCGAGCTGGGGCGTCTGTGCACGGGGCTGATTGCCCTCGCCGAGCGCCACGCCGACGCGGTCATGCCCGGCTTCACGCACCTGCAGACGGCCCAGCCGGTCACCTTCGGTCACCACATGCTGGCCTGGCTGGAGATGCTGCTGCGCGATGCCGACCGGCTCAACGACTGCCGCCGCCGCACCAACGTGATGCCGCTCGGCGCGGCGGCGCTGGCCGGCACGACCTATTCCCTCGACCGCGAGTACACCGCCGAGCTGCTCGGCTTCGAGCGGCCCGCGGCCAATTCGCTCGATGCGGTCAGCGACCGCGACTTCGCGATCGAATTTTGCGCCTGGGGTGCGACCGCGATGATGCATCTGTCG
Source organism: uncultured Ectothiorhodospiraceae bacterium (assembly GCA_964625925.1). Taxonomy (GTDB): domain Bacteria; phylum Pseudomonadota; class Gammaproteobacteria; order XJ16; family Halofilaceae; genus Halofilum. The sequence goes on from CAZVBX010000017.1 coordinate 31,778, forward strand.
CGCATGGCCGAGGAGCTGGTGCTGTGGAACTCGGCGGCGTTCGGCTTCATCGACCTGCCCGACCGCTTCTGCACCGGCTCGTCGATCATGCCGCAGAAGAAGAATCCGGACGTGCCCGAGCTGGTGCGCGGCAAGACGGGCCGCGTCCATGGGCATCTACTGTCGCTGCTGACGCTGATGAAGGGTCAGCCGCTGGCCTATAACAAGGACAATCAGGAGGACAAGGAGCCGCTGTTCGACACGGTCGACACGCTGGCCGGCTCGCTGCGCGCGTTCGCCGATATGATGCCGGCGCTCGAGATCCGGTCCGAGAACATGGCCGCCCAGGCGCGCCGCGGCTTCGCCACGGCCACCGACCTGGCCGATTACCTGGTGCGCAAGGGGGTCGCCTTCCGTGACGCCCATGAGATCGTGGGCCAGTCGGTGCGCCACGCCATCGAGCGCGATTGCGACCTATCCGATCTGGCGCTCGCCGACCTGCAGCAGTTCTCCGCCGCGATCGAGGCGGACGTCTACGAGGTCCTCACGCTCGAGGGCTCGGTCGCCGCGCGCGACCATCTCGGCGGCACCGCCCCCACCCGCGTCCGCGAAGCCGCGGAGAGCGCCCGCCAGCGCCTCGATGCGCTCCTGCCGTCCATGTCGGAAAAGAATGACGGATGAACACGGATCGACACGGATGATGTAGGGCCGGTGAGCTCGCCGGAGCTTCGCTGAAACCTCACGCCGGGCTTTGGGCTCCAAAGGCCCAACACGGATGAACGCAGATCAGCATAGATATTGGGCGGGACCTCCCTGTCCCGCCTTAGCAGGCTGTTTTTCAACAGCCTGCTAAGGCGCGCCACTACGAATGGACGCCGACGGTCTCCTTGAGCCAGGTGGCGAGGTCCCGGATCTCCTCGGCGCACACGCCGTGGGCCATGGGGTAGCTGCGCCACTCCGGGGCCCGGCATACGGCGGCGATCTCGTCGCGGGATTTTTCGCCCTGGCTCTCGGCGATGATCTCGTCCTGGCTGCCGTGGGCCTGGAAGATCGGGGTGTCCTGGTTCGCCGGGTGCAGGTCGTCCTTGAACGTGACGGCCATCGGCAGATAGGCCGACAGGGCGACGATGCCGCCCAGGCGCTCGGGGTAGCGCAGGCCGGCGCCCAGCGCGATGGCACCGCCCTGCGAAAAGCCGCCGAGGACGATGCGCTCGGGCGGGATGCCCTGCTCGTCGCGCTCGCGGGCGATCAGCCCGTGGGCGATCTCGATCGAGTGGCGGATGCCTTTCTTGTCCTCGATCATCGTGAAATCGGCGTCGGCGATGTCGAACCAGGCGCGGGCCGGCACGCCGTCGTGGATGGTAATCGGGCGTTGCGGCGCGTGCGGGAACAGGAAGCGGACGCCGTGGCCATCCGGCAGCCCGAGCTCCGGCACGATCGGCTCGAAGTCGTGGCCATCGGCGCCGAGGCCGTGTAGCCAGATCACGCTCCAGCGGTGTTCGCCCGGGGCGGGTACCTCGACCGCGTCGGGCAGCGTAGGCGTCTCGTCGCTCATGGGCATCTCGTGCTTGTCGGCTCGCAAGAGGCGGGCATTCTCTCCACGGCCAGGCCCTACGGCAAGTGTGCGGCCCCTACCGGGCGGGCGTTATACTGGTGCGACCGATCGGTTTTCTTCGGGGTCGCGCATGGCCGTTCGCGTCGCTGCAGTCCTGCTTGCGTTCGCGCTGCTGACCGCCTGCGGGCAGAAGGGCCCGCTGTATCTGCCCGACGAAGACCCGGCCGAGGAAGAAGCCTCGTAGCCCCACAGCGACGCGGATCGCCCATGGACCCGTTCGACTATCGCGACGGCCGGCTCTACGCCGAGCAGGTGGCCTTGACCCACTTGGCCCAACGCTTCGGCACGCCGCAGTACGTCTATTCGCGCGCGGCGCTGGAATGGCAATGGCAGGCCTTCGACCGTGCGCTGGGCGCGCGGCCGCACCGCATCTGCTATGCGGTCAAAGCCAATAGCAACCTAGCCGTGCTCGATACCCTGGCACGCCTAAGCTCGGGGTTCGACATCGTCTCGGTGGGCGAGCTCGAGCGCTGCCTGGCCGTGGGGGCCGACCCGGGCGGCATCGTCTATTCCGGCGTGGCCAAGCGCGCCGAGGAGCTGGATCGCGCGCTGGAGGTGGGCATCGGCTGCTTCAACGTCGAGTCGGCCGCGGAGCTCGAGCGCCTGGAGGCGGTCGCGGCCGCCCGCGCCCTGGCCGCGCCGGTGGCGCTACGGGTCAATCCCGATGTCGATCCCGCCACGCACCCGTATATCGCCACCGGGCTGCGCGAGTCGAAATTCGGCATCGCGCTCGACGACGCCGCGGACCTCTACCGTCGCGCAGCCGAGTCGCCCCATCTCGCCGTGACCGGCGTCGACTGCCACATCGGCTCCCAGCTCATGGACGTGCAGCCGTTCGTCGATGCGCTCGGGCGGGTGCTGGCCCTCTGCCGTCAGCTCGCCGCCGAGGGCATCGCCGTCGGCCACCTCGATCTCGGCGGCGGCTTCGGCATCCGCTACCGCGACGAATCGCCGCCGGCGCCGGACGCCTGGGCAGAGGCCATCGCGCGCGCCCTGGGGGATGCCGACTACGAGATCCGCATCGAGCCGGGCCGGGCGATCACCGGCAACGCCGGCGTCTTGCTCACGCGGATCGATACGCTCAAGCCCGGCGCCGACAAGACCTTCGCCGTCGTCGACGCCGCGATGAACGATCTTATCCGGCCGGCCCTGTACGATGCCTGGCACGACATCGTGCCAGTCGAGCCGCGCGCGGGCGAGGCCATGCGCTGCGATATCGTCGGCCCGGTATGCGAGAGCGGCGACTTTCTGGGCCTCGATCGCGAGCTGGCGGTGACGGCCGGCGATCTGCTCGCCGTGCGCTCGGCGGGCGCCTATGGTTTCGCCATGGCGTCCAACTACAACAGCCGGCCGCGTCCGCCCGAGGTCATGGTCGACGGGGCCAAGGCGCACCTGGTGCGGGCACGCGAGGCGCTGGCCGATTTGTGGGCCGGCGAGTCGCTGCTGCCGGATCATGCCGATACCCTGGCGGGCGCGCGCTGAAGGCGGGGATCATGACGCTGGCGTTCACCAAGATGCACGGCCTGGGCAACGACTTCGTCGTCCTCGACGGCGTGCGCCAACGGCTGCAGCTCGGCCCCAGTGACATCCGCTGGCTCGCCGACCGCTATCGCGGGGTGGGCTGCGATCAGGTTCTGATCATCGAGCCCTGCGACGACGCCAGCGCCGATTTCCGCTACCGCATCTTCAACGCGGACGGCGCGGAGGCCGGCCAGTGCGGCAATGGCGCCCGCTGCGTGGCCCGCTTCGTGCGCGACCAGGGGCTGACCGACGCGGTCGCCGCCCGCTTTCTCACCGCGAGCGGCGTCATCCGCACGCGCTTGCTGCCGGACGACCGCGTCACGGTCGAGATGGGCTCGCCGCGCTTTGCCCCGGCCGAGATCCCGTTCGAGGCGGACGCCCAGCAGGCGCAGTACGCCCTCGACGTGGCCGGCACGGAATGGGTGGTCGGCGCGGTGTCGATGGGCAATCCGCACGCCGTGATCGAGGTCGAGGACGCCGACACCGCGCCGGTGGCCCGAGTCGGGCCCGTGATCGAGCACCACCCGCGCTTTCCCGCCGGCGCCAACGTCGGCTTCATGCAGGTGCTCGCGCCGGACCGGGTGCGCTTGCGCGTCTGGGAGCGCCGCGCCGGCGAGACCGCCGCCTGCGGCAGCGGTGCCTGCGCAGCCGCCGCCATCGGGCGCGCGCGCGGACTGCTCCAGGAGACCGTGAGCGTCCACCTGCCCGGCGGCGAGCTTGTGATCGAATGGCCGGGCCCGGATAATCCGCTCTGGATGACGGGGCCCGCCGAGACCGCATTCGTCGGGACCCTTGCGGGCCATGCGGGAAGCTCGCCGACCCGCTGAGCGGGCGCGGCGGCTCAGCACGCGCCGCCGGCGCATGGCGGGTTCCCATCGAGGATGGGCCGCGCTGTCCCGGATCGCCCGATCCGTTCGAAGGGCCCCGCAGCGGATGCATGAACGGCCCCCATGGCCCACTAGCCTGGTGACGACCCATCCATGACGACGACCCCGGGCGAGTTCACAACCCAATCCCTCGACGACGCCACCGTGGCGGAATATCTGCGGACCCACCCGGATTTCCTGCTGCGCCATCCGTGGGTGCTGGCCGCCATCGAGGCGCCGCATCATCCGGGCGAGATCAACGTCAGCTCGCTGATCGAGCGCCAGGTCGCGGTGCTGCGCGAGCGCAACGCGCGCCTGGAGGAGCGCCTGGCCGACCTGCTCCGCACGGCGCGCGAGAACGAGCGCGTCGGCGCCCGCCTGCTGGCGCTGGGCCGGGGCCTGTTGGAGGCCGACTCGCTCGACGCCGTGCTGTCGACCGTGCGCGAGACGCTGCTCACCGAATTCGCCGCGGACGAGGTGGCGTGGTGCCTGATCGATGCGGAAGACGGCGCCCGCGCGGCCGACTACCCCGAACGCTTCGCGCGGCCGGACGACCCGGCGATGCGCGCGTTCGACGAGCTACTGCAGCAGGGCGAGCCCCTCTGCGGCGACGTCCCGGCAGCGCAGCAAACCGCCTTGTTCGGCGATGCCGCCAAGCGGCTCGGCTCCGCCGCCCTGGTGCCGCTACGCGCGGGCCGGGCCTTGGGCGTGGTCGGTCTCGGCAGTGGCGATCCCAACCATTTCCGCGCCGATATGGGCACCCTGTTTCTGGGCCAGCTCGGCGAGCTGGTGTCGGTCGGTATCGCGGTGCATCTGGATCGGGCGACCGCTACGCCGTGAACCGCGAACCATGAACTCGGCGCGCGACCTCGACCGCTTTCTGGAGTACCTGCGCGTCGAGCGCCACGCCGCCGCCGCCACCCGCAACGCCTACCGCCGCGATCTATCCCGCTTCGCCGCCTTCCTCGACCCGGATCAGGCCGGCGCCGACTGGGGCGCGGTCGGCACCGACCGGGTGCAGGCCTTCATCGCCGCCGAGCATCGCCGCGGTGTGTCGGGGCGCTCGCTCGCCCGGGCGCTGTCGGCGATCCGCGCGTTCTACGGCTGGCTGCTGCGCGAGGAACGCGTGCAGCGCGATCCGGCAGCGGGCGTGCGACCGCCGCGCAGCCCGCACAAGCTGCCGCGCGCGCTCGAGGTCGAGGAGATCGAGCGGCTGCTCGATGTGCCCGGCGACGGCCCGCTCGCGTGCCGCGACCGCGCGCTGCTGGAGCTGTTCTATTCGGCCGGTCTGCGTCTGGCGGAGCTGGCGGGGCTGGACGTAGCGGGACTGGACCTCGACGAGGGCGTGGTTCGGGTGACGGGCAAGGGCCGGCGTACGCGGCTGGTCCCGGTCGGGCGGCCCGCCCGGCAGGCGCTCGGCCATTGGCTGCGCGCGCGCGGCCAATGGGCCGGCCCGGACCAGCCGGCGCTATTCGTCAGCGCACGCGGCGCCCGGCTGTCGCACCGCGCCATTCAGGGGCGTCTGGCGCATTGGGCCCGGCGCCTGGGCCTGCCGCGGCATGTCCACCCGCACATGCTGCGTCACTCCTTCGCCACCCATCTGCTGGAATCGAGCGGCGATCTGCGCGCCGTGCAGGAGTTGCTCGGCCACGCCAACATCGGCACCACGCAGGTCTACACCCAGCTGGATTTCAGCCACTTGGCCGAGGTCTACGAGCGCGCCCATCCGCGTGCCCGCCGCGATCGCGGGAAGGGGTAACAGGCCCTAGGGCCTGTTACCCCTTCCCGCAGTCGCCGCGGCGGGACCTGTGTGCCGCAAGGCAAGGCGCGCCGAGCGAGCGTAGTGACGCTACGTGAGTGAGGCGCAAC
>CAZVBX010000018.1:0-37359 GCA_964625925.1 uncultured Ectothiorhodospiraceae bacterium
TTGCTCGCGAACCGACGACGTTTGGCGTGGTTGCCGGATTCGTTCGCGGCCGATGGCCGCTCCTACGTGGCTTCGCGGCCGGCGCGAATGGTGAAGCGATCCGGGATTGCCCGCACCGTCCGCCGTTCCGCCCGACAGCTCACGCGCTTACGTGACGCTCGCCGTGTCCTTCACGAAGATCTTGGAATTGCGCTGCCAGTTGTAGAGCGCTTGGCGCGGGGCGGGTAGCGCCTCGAGGTCGCCGGGCTCGTAGCCGCATTCGCGGAACCAGTGCATGGTCCGCGTGGAGAGCACGAACAGGCGCCGCTGGCCGCTCTCGGCCGCCCGCTGCTCCAGCCATGCGAGTAGCTGGCGGCCCCGGCCGCTGTCGCGGTAATCCGGGTCGATCGCGACGCAGGCGATCTCGGCGCTCTCGCCGTCGGGCATCGGGTAGAGTGCGGCGCAGCCGATGATCTTGCCGTCGCGCTCGATCACGGCGAAGTGGTCGACTTCCAGCTCCAACTGCTCGCGCGAGCGCCGCACCAGCGAGCCCTCGTCCTCGAGGGGACGTATCAGCTCCACGATCCCCGGTACGTCGTCGATCCGTGCCGCCCGCAGCCCTTCGTAGGTCTCGGCCGTGACCAGCGTGCCCGCACCGTCGCGGGTGTAGAGCTCGGCCAGCAGCGCGCCCTCGCGGCGCGCGATCAGATGCACGCGGCGCACGCCGCGGCGCAAGGCCGCCGACGCGCTACGCAGCCGCTGCGCACCCGCCGGATCGGTCTCGCTGTGCGCGTCGGCCCAGCGGTCGGCCGCGCTCGGGTTGAGCTGGTTGATCAATGCGCCGCTGGCGTCGTGCACGCCGCCGGTATCGGTCAGCAGCAGCAGCTTGTCGGCGCGCAGCGCGACGGCCGTTTCGGTGGCGACCTCTTCGGCCCGCAGATTGAACATCTCCCCCGTGGGCGAATGCCCGAGGGGCGAGAGCAGAACGATATCGCCGCGCGCCAGGGCGGCGTCGACGGCCTCGGCATCGATGCGTCGCACCTGGCCGGTATGCTGGAAATCGATGCCATCGTGGACGCCCCAGGGACGCGCCACCACGTGGTTGCCGCCCGACACGCGGATGCCCGCACCGGCCATGGGCGTATTGGGCAGGCCGGTGGACAGGCGCGCCTCGATCTCGCTGCGGGTGCGGCCGACCGCTTCGCACACCAGCGGCAGGGCCTCGGCATCGGTAATGCGCAGCCCGTGGTGGTAGGCCGGGGCGATGCTCGCGCGCTGCAAGCGTGCGTCGATCTGCGGACGCGCGCCGTGCACCAGCACCACGCGCACGCCCAGGCGCGTGAGCAGCGCGATGTCGTGGATCAGCGCCGGGAAATCGGGCTCCTGCGCCGCCTCCCCGCCAATGGCGAGCACGAACGTGCGTCCGCGGTGCGCCTGGATGTACGGCGAGGCGTTGCGAAACCAAGCGAGATGCCCGTGGCGATCGGCGGCATCGTTCATCGGACGCATCCAGCGGGACAATGCGGCGCATTGTAACCGATGCACCTTCGAGCGCTCCTCCGAACCAAGACGAGGTCGCCGGGAGCGAACTCGCGCGCCCGCCCCGAAGGGGCGAGGCGCATCAGGGCGCAGCTATGAACACGAATGACGAACCACGGATGAACACGGATCGACACGGATGCTGCCGCGCATCGAAGGGAGGCGTGTCGGAGCTTCGCTGGACCGGGTTCGCCGAGTCTGGGTTCGCCACGATTCACAGCCGGGTATGTTCGAAGCGCGACCTCCTAGGGCCTGTTAACCCTTCCCGCGATCGCCGCGGCGGGAGTCCGTGAGGCGCAACGCCGCATTGCGCCACACAGGCCCTAGTTCTTTATCCGTGTTCATCCATGATTCTTCATCCGTAGTTCGACCAAGGCCGCTACACGGCCTCGCCGACGGCATGAGGACGTTGTAGGCAGAAGCGTTCGATGAGGCTGTCGAGGAGGTCGACGGTGCGGTCGAGCTGGTCGAGGGGGACGTACTCGTCCGGCTGGTGGGCCTGGGCGATGCTGCCGGGGCCGAGGACGACGACGTCCATGTCCTGGCGCTGGTAGTAGCCCGCTTCGGTGCCGAAGGCGACCGCGCCGGCGCGCTGGCCGGTCAGCTCTTCGGCGGCCCGGACGATCAGCGCGTCGCCCGAGGTGGCCGCCGCCGGTGTGCCGTCGGACAGGGCGTCGAACTGGAGGTCGAGACCGCTGCCGGCAAGGGCGTCGCTCAGCCGGGCGCGCACGCGGTCGCGGACGACGGTCGCATCCATGCCGGGCAGCAGGCGCACGTCATAGGCGATCTCGCACTCGCCGCAGATGCGGTTGGGATTGTCGCCGCCGCGGATCTGACCGAGGTTCAGCGTCGGCACGGGCACGCGGAAGTCCTCGTGGTGGTACTCGGCCTGCAGCTCGGCGCGCAGCGCGCGCAGTGCCCCCAAGGCCTCGTAGGCGCCTTCGAGCGCGCTGTTGCCGTAGGCGGGGTCGCTGGAATGCCCGGATTGGCCGACCAAGCGCAAGCGCTCCATGATGATGCCCTTGTGCATCCGGATCGGGCGCAGGCTGGTCGGCTCGCCCACCACGGCTGCGTCCGCCTGCAGCGTGTTGGCCGACGCCAGCGCGCGGGCGCCGGACATGTCCGTTTCCTCGTCGGCGGTGACGACCAGGTGCAGCGGCTTGGCCAGCCGCGTCTGCGCGTAACGGCCGCCGGCCTCGAGCGCCAGCGCGAGGAAGGATTTCATGTCGCAGGCGCCGAGCCCGTAGAGGCGACCGTCGCGCTCGGTGGCGGTGAACGGATCCATGCTCCAGCGGGCGGGATCGCAGGGCACGGTGTCGGCGTGACCGGCCAGCACCAGGCCGCCCGGGCCGTTTCCGAGCGATGCGATCAGGTTGAACTTGCCGGGCCGCTCGGGCACGGGCAGGACCTGCACGGCGAACCCGAGGGCATCGGCCCATTCGGCGATCAGGTCGATGACGGGCCGGTTGCTACGGTCGAGCTCCGAGTGGCCCCGGCTGGTCATCGTGTCCTGGGCGATCAGCCGGGCGATCATGTCGTGGCGTTCGGGACAACAGCCCGCTTCCATCATCGATTCCCGGTCACTCGTCGGCGTCGGTGACAGCGCCCAGGGAGGCCGAGCTCACCAGTCGCGCGTATTTGGCGAGCACGCCGCGGCGGTAGTTCGGCGCCGGGCGCGTCCAGGCCGTCTTGCGCCGGGCCAGCTCCTCGTCGCTGACCTCCAGGCGCATCTCGTTGCCGTCGGCGTCGATGGTGATGGTATCGCCGTCGGCGACCAGGGCCAGCGGTCCGCCGACCGCGGCCTCGGGCGTGATGTGGCCGACCACGAAGCCGTGACTGCCGCCGGAGAAGCGCCCGTCCGTGATCAGGGCGACGTCGTTGCCGAGCCCGCGACCCATGATCGCCGAGGTTGGCGACAGCATCTCGCGCATGCCGGGCCCGCCCTTGGGGCCTTCATAGCGGATCACGACCACGTCGCCGGCGCCGACCGCGCCCTCCAGGATCTGTGTCAGCGACTCCTCCTCGGAGGCGAACACGCGCGCCGTGCCGGAGAAACGCGTGCCTTCCTTGCCCGTGATCTTGGCGACCGCGCCTTCGGGCGCGAGATTGCCATAGAGGATGCGCAGGTGGCTGTCCGTCTTGAACGGCCGCTCGAACGGCGCAACGATCTCCTGGCCCTCGGGATAGGGCTGCACGTCGGCCAGATTCTCGGCCAGGGTGCGGCCGGTCACCGTGAGGCAGTCGCCGTGCAGCAGGCCGCGATCGAGCAGGTCCTTCATCAACGGCTGGATGCCGCCGATGGCGATCAGGTCGGACATCATGAAGCGCCCGCTCGGGCGCAGGTCCGCCATCACCGGCACGCGCTCGCCGATGCGGGTGAAGTCCTCGATTTCGAGATCGACGTCGGCCGCGTGCGCCATGGCCAGCAGATGCAGCACGGCATTGGTCGAGCCGCCGAGCGCGATGACCACGGTGATGGCGTTTTCGAAGGCGGCGCGCGTCATGATGTCGCGCGGGCGGATGCCCTGCTCGAGCAGCTCCAGCACGGCCTCGCCGGCGCGGTGGCAGTCGCCCTGCTTGTCCTCGGAGACGGCCGCCTGCGCAGAGCTGTTGGGCAGGCTCATGCCCAAGGCCTCGATGGCCGAGGCCATGGTGTTGGCGGTGTACATGCCGCCGCAGGATCCCGCGCCTGGGATGGCGCACTGCTCCACTTCCAGGCGCTCTTCCGAGGTGATCTGCCCCTTTGCCTCCTGGCCCACCGACTCGAACACCGACACGACGTCGACGTCCTTGTTCTTGTGGCAGCCGGGCAGGATGGTGCCGCCGTAGACGAAGATCGACGGGCGGTTCAGGCGCGCCAGGCCCATCATGCAGCCGGGCATGTTCTTGTCGCAGCCGCCGATGGCGATCAGGCCGTCGAAGCCCTCGCAGCCGGCGACCGCCTCGATCGAATCCGCGATGACCTCGCGCGAGACCAGCGAGTACTTCATGCCCTCCGTGCCCATGGAGATGCCGTCCGACACCGAGATGGTGTTGAACACCACGGCCTTGCCCCCGGCGGCGTCCGCGCCGTCCCGGGCCTGGTCGGCGAGGCGGTCGATGTGCATGTTGCAGGGCGTCATCATGCCCCAGGTGGAGGCGATGCCGATCTGCGGCTTGGCGAAGTCCTCCTCGCTGAAGCCGACTGGACGCAGCATAGCGCGGCTGGCCGCGCGTGCGGGACCGTCGACCACGGGGGCCGAGTAGCGGCGCCAATGGGAAGCGGACGCGGAGTCGTCGTTATGAGCCATTGCGGTTCCTGGCGTGGGGCAGGGGAAAGTCACAAAGATTAGAGCGGCGCCGGCACTATGCGCAAGCGCGCGCCGCTCGGCCGGGGCTCGACCTCAACGCTCGGAATCCTCGGAAGGCGGCTCGGCGCGCTCTTGTTTCGCCGCTTCGCGCCGTTGCGCGCAACGGGCGGCGTAGCCCACGGTCCGGCGCTGGACGATCCAGCTGCGCCAACCCCAAAGCAGTAGCGCATAGCCGGCGACCGCGATGGGTAGCGCCACCAGCAGGCTGCCCAGCGCGACATACACGATCTCGAGCGCCAGGTTTTCGTCGTAGCCGGCGAGCTGCATGCCCGCGTTGACAATCGGCCCGAACACGGTCTCGCCCAAGGCGTGATAGCCCATGTACAGCGGGGCCACGGTGATCGGATTGCTGATCCACGAGACGACGAACGCGGCCGGGAAGTTGCCCCGCATGAGCAAGCAGCCGCCCAGCATCATCCACGTCTGCACACCGACGGTCGGAGTGAGGGCCACGAACAGCCCGACGCCTGTGCCGCGCGCCACGGAGCGGCGGTCGAACCGCAAACAGCCGGTACGATCCAGCGCACGGTCGATCCGCGGGTGGCGATAGAGCCACGCCCGGACCCGGTCTAGCTGGGCCTCGATATAGGCGCGCAGGCGGCGCATCATGCGGGCGCTCGTTCCATGCTGGTCGGCATCGACGGGGGCGATGGCGTGATCTCCCAATGATACGGGACCGGCCGTGTCCCCGCTGCGACTGAGCCAGTCCATAGACCCAACAGGGTTGGGCAGAGGACGCCATGCAAGGTTTCGCCAGCCAGCGTCCCGTGGCCGGACTCTGGTAGCATGGGCGCCCCGTTCACCGCCCCGCAGCCCATCTCCCGATGGCCTCTGACGTTCGGATTGCGCCACTGCCGTATCGCGCTGACTCGACCGCGCTCTTCGAGCCCGTCGTCGATCAACCGTGGAGCGCCCTGCTCGATAGCGGCGCCGCCGGCCAGGTTCGTGGCCGCTATGACATCCTGGTGGCCGATCCTAGTGTGACACTAATCAGTCGCGGGGAGGAGTCGCTGATCGCGCGGCGTAATGAACATGAACGATCCTTCATGGATCCATTCATGTTGTTGCGCACCGAACTCGGCGCGCCCGTGTCCGCGATCCCGGGATTGCCATTCGCCGGTGGCGCGGTGGGCTATTTCGGCTACGATCTGGCGCGGCGGTTGGAGCGGCTTCCCCGCCTCGCCGCCGACCTCGAGGGCATCCCCGAGATGGCGGTCGGCATCTACGACTGGGCCGTGGTGGTCGATCACGACCGTGGCGCAACGCACCTGGTCGGGGCCGGACGCGACCCGCGCACCGACGAGCGCTGGGACGAGCTCAGGGCGTTATTCAGCGACCCGCCCGCCGCTCGCGAACGCGCACCGTTCTGCGTCCAGGGCGAGGCGCGCGCCAACTTCGACGCCGCCGGCTATCGCGGCGCCTTTGCGCGCGCGCACGACTATCTGCGGGCCGGGGACTGCTACCAGATCAACCTCGCACAACGCTTCGAGGTCGCGGCCAGCGGGGATCCGTGGGTCGCGTTCCGGCGCCTGCGTGGGATCAACCCGGCGCCCTACGCGGCCTACCTCAACGTGCCCGGCGTGCAAGTGCTGTCGGTCTCGCCCGAGCGCTTCCTGCGCACCGACGCCGAAGGCCGCGTCGAGACCCGTCCGATCAAGGGTACGCGGCCGCGTAATGCCGATTCCGCCGCGGACGCGGCCTTGGCCCAGGCGCTGGCGACCAGCCCCAAGGATCGCGCCGAGAACGTCATGATCGTGGACCTGCTGCGCAATGATCTGGGCAAGGTCTGCGCCACCGGCAGCGTGCGCGTGCCGCGTCTGTGCGAGATCGAGAGCTTTCCCACGGTGCATCATTTGGTGAGCACGGTGACGGGCGAATTGGCGCCCGACCATCATGTCCTGGATTTATTGCGTGCCTGTTTTCCGGGCGGCTCGATCACCGGCGCGCCCAAGATCCGGGCCATGGAGATCATCGAGGAACTGGAGCCGCAGCGACGGGGCGTGTATTGCGGGTCGATCGGTTATATCGGCTTCGATGGGGCCATGGACACGAACATCGCCATCCGCACGCTGGTCTATTCCGAAGGGCGCGCGCGGTTCTGGGCGGGGGGCGGCATCGTGATCGACTCCGAGGCCGAGTCCGAGTACCAGGAGACCTTCGACAAGGCCGCCGCCATGCTCGCGCTCCTGGGCGAGGTGGCCGACTAGGGGATGTTAACGCTCCCCGCCGCGGCGATCGCGGGCAGGGTTAACAGGCCCTAGTGTCCTGTCTCGCACAACGTTTGATTTCTCGCCGGGTCTTGCGGCGCCTGGCGGCGTTGCGCCTCCTCACCATAGGGCGCGCTATGGCTCGTCGGCGCGCCTTGCCAGGCGCCGCAATCCCTCGACGAGAAAAATTCAAAGAACTTACGAGACAGGACACTAGCAGGTTACTCGGACGGCCTTCTAGTCCTGGCCCAGCATCGCCCGCAGGTTCGCGATCTGCTCGCGCCCGGTCGCCTTGCGCGTCTCGGGGTCGCTCGGCGCCTGCGTGCCCTCCCAGACCACGTCTTCCTCCGGCAGCTCGCTCAGGAACCGGCTGGGCTCGCAGGTGATGTCCTCGCCCCAGCGGCGGCGCTTCTCGGCGTAGGTCAGCGTCAGCGAGCGCTGGGCGCGCGTAATGCCGACGTAGGCCAGCCGGCGTTCCTCGTCCAGCCGGTCCTCGGCCAGGCTCGAGCGGTGCGGCAGCACCTCCTCCTCCACGCCCGCCAGGAACACGTGCGGGAACTCCAGGCCCTTGGCGGCGTGCAGCGTCATGAGGCTGACGCAATCGCCGGCGTCGTCATCGTCGGCGCGGTCGAGCATGTCGATCAGCGCCAGCCGGGACACGATCGCCGGTAGGTCGCGCTCGTTGCCATCCTCGTCGGTGGCCATCCGGCCGACCCAGTCGAGTAGCTCCTCGACGTTCGCCCAGCGCTTCTCGGCCGTCTTCATGTCGCTGGAGACGTCGTCGAGCCAGCCGCGATAGCCGACATCGTCGATGACCTGGCGTACGACCGCGACCGGATCGCCGCGCTGGGCGTTGTCGCCCATACCGACGACCCATTCGGAGAATTGCTGCAGGCGCGCCAGCGGTGGCCCTGAGATCGATTCCGCCAGCCCCATCTCGGTGCTGGCCGCGAGCATGGAGACGCCGCGATTGCGCGCATAGTTGCCCAGCTTCTCGAGCGTGCTCGCGCCGATCTGGCGCCGCGGGGTGTTGATCACGCGCAGTAGGGCCGTGTCGTCGTCGGGGTTGGCCAGCAGGCGGGCGTAGGCCAGCACGTCCTTGATCTCGGCGCGGTCGAAGAACGAATTCGAGCCACTGACGCGGTACGGCACGTTGCGCTCGCGCAAGGCCTTCTCGAACGCCTTCGACTGGAAGTTGCCGCGGTAGAGAATGGCGAAGTCGCGCCAATCCAGGCCGTTGCGCAGTCGCTTGGAGAGGATCTCCGCGCCGATGCGGTCGGCCTCGTCCTCGCCCGACGGGCAGGCGATGATGCGCAGCGGGTCGCCCGTGCCGAGTTCGCTCCACAGGCGCTTCTCGAACAGGTGCGGGTTGTGCCCGATCAGGTGATTGGCGGCGCGCAGAATGCGGCCACTGGAACGATAATTCTGCTCCAGCTTGATGACCTTGAGCTGTGGGAACTCGCGCTCGAGGCGCGCCAGATTCTCCGGGCGCGCGCCGCGCCAGGCGTAGACGGACTGGTCGTCGTCGCCCACCGCGGTCAGGCCGCCGTCGACCCCGACCAGTAGCCGGATCAGCTCGTACTGGGCGCTGTTGGTGTCCTGGTATTCGTCAACCAGCAGGTGGCGCACGCGGTTCTGCCAGCGCTCGCGCACCTCGGGATGCTCGCTGAGCAGGCGCACCGGCTGGATGATCAGATCGTCGAAATCGACCGCGTTGTAGGCCTGGAGCAGGCGCTCGTAGCGCGCGTAGAGCGCCGCGGCGCGGCTCTCGAACTCGTTCGCGGCGATGGCGGGTGCCTGCTCGGCCGTGACGAAGTCGTTCTTCCAGCCGCTGATGACCCGCCGCAGGTCGTCTTCCTCGTTGAGATTGCTCGCCCCCTCGCCCCGCACCAGCTCCTTGATGGCCGTGAGGCTGTCGGTGGCATCCATGATGGTGAAGCCGCGGCGATAGCCCAGCGCCTGGCCGTCCGTGCGCAGCATCTTCAGGCCGAGCGTGTGAAAGGTCGACACCCAGATGCCGCGTGCCTGCTCGGACGGCAGCGCCTTGCTGGCGCGCTCCTTCATCTCGCGCGCGGCCTTGTTGGTGAAGGTGACGGCGAACACGCCCTTGCCCGGCAGGCCGGCCTCGCCCACCAGCCAGGCGATCTTGTGCGTGATGACCCGGGTCTTGCCGCTGCCGGCGCCGGCGAGCACCAGCAAAGGCGTACCGAGATGGCGCACGGCGGCGCGCTGCTGCGGGTTCAAGTCGGCCATGGGATCCGTCGGGTGCGGGGAACGCGAGCCGCCGGATTCTAACAGGCTCCTCGTCCGGCCGATGTGATGGCGTCACGCTGCCGAGGGCGTTTTGTGGGTAAGAAACCACGAATGAATGCGAATAGACTCGAATGTGGCCGCTCGGGGCGTTGGCCGCGTCGCCGGGTTTTGGCTGGGCGAGGAACCCCAGATGAACACGAAAAGTTCGCCGGGAGCGACCGATCTGCCCGGAGCAGATTGGAACTGCGCGAAGCGCAGGCCCGAAGGGCATGGCGGCATGGACGCCGCCTGTAATTTCCGCGCCAGCCCCGAAGGGGCGAAGCGCAGGGGTGTGCCGTGAGCGGGCGCTATCGGGGGTTCATTTCGTGTCCATTTCGTGGTTCTTCTCCACTGCTCGCTTCGTCGATTACAACGGCGAGTTCGTCGTAGTTGAGGATCATCTCGTGGAGCGGGCGCTGCTCCTGCTTCTGCTTGGCCGGGCTGAGAGGCTGGGGGTCGACGCCGAGGAAGTCCTGGATGCGCAGCATCGTCGAGGCCCACTCGTCGGCGAGTTGCTCGTAGGTGAGCTCGAGCATGGGGTGGCCCTGCAGCTGGGCGCGGCGCTGGGCATAGAGGCGGGCGCGCTCGTCGATCCAGTGGCGTAGCGCATCCGGATCGAGGTGCACGCGCGGGCGGTGCTGCGGGTCGTACAGCGGATCGTCCGGGTGCGGGGTGAAGCGGCCGGTTTCCTGGGCGATGGTCAGCGAGGCGAGCTGGGCCAGGGCGTCGCGCCGCCGCAACTCAATCACCCGCAGCCCGCGATGGCCCGCGAGCCCGTCCCAGGCGCCGGCCCATTGCGGGCGCACCGCTGCGTCGGGGTGGAACACCATGGCGCGGAAGCCGGCGGCCCGGACGTCGTCATCGGCCAGTGCCCGCGCGACCAGCGCGCGACCGGAGAGGGCGGGCCGCGATTCGCCGGGTAGCTGGTTGTCGGGAAAATCGTCGGGATGGAACAGCTCACCGCGGCAGCGGATCTGCGGATGCCGGTCCAGCGTCGACGACAACACCGTCGAGCCCGTGCGAAGGTCGGCGACGATGACGAAAGCGGTGGCGGCCATTGGCTCCTCGGTGTCGCGTGCATCACGTCCGAGGACGATAGCAGTACCGCCGGAATCCGCCGGGGCCGCGATTCGCGGTTGCGCCGCCGGGCTCTTGTCAGTGCGCGCGGGTCGGACAACAATTGCCGCCTATGGTCGTGGATCCCGCAACCGGTCTGCTCGACGTCGCGCGGCAATGTCCCTCGCCGAACCGGGATGCGCGGCCCGACGCGAGCGACATCGCGCTGGTGGTGATCCACGGCATCAGCCTGCCGCCGGGCGAGTTCGGTGGCGGTGCTATCGACCGGCTATTCACCAATACGCTCGACGCGAGCGAGCACCCCTATTTCGCGCAGATCGCCCATCTACGCGTCTCCGCCCATCTGCTGATTCGCCGCGATGGCGAGACCGTGCAGTACGTGCCATTCCATGAGCGCGCCTGGCATGCGGGCCGTTCCTGCTGGCAGGGGCGCGAGGAATGCAACGATTTCGCCATCGGGATCGAGCTCGAGGGGGCGGACGACGTGCCGTACAGCGACAGCCAATACCGCTGCCTGGCAGAAGTTGTGGGGGCGCTCTGCACGGCTTATCCTGGCATCATGACAACAGGGCTGGCGGGACACTGTGACGTCTCGCCCGGCCGCAAAACGGACCCCGGGCCGGCATTCGAGTGGGATCGACTGGCCGCCCTGCTGCCCTCTGGGGCAGCCGCA
This sequence comes from uncultured Ectothiorhodospiraceae bacterium, assembly GCA_964625925.1. Lineage (GTDB taxonomy): Bacteria > Pseudomonadota > Gammaproteobacteria > XJ16 > Halofilaceae > Halofilum. The sequence goes on from CAZVBX010000018.1 coordinate 11,118, forward strand.
CCGGGAGAGCCCCACCGATGACCTTGATCAGCGTCCTCGTCAGTCTCGCCCTCGACCGGGCGATGTTCGCCCATCGCGACAGCGCCGTCGCGGGATGGTTCGCGCGCGTCGGCACCGCGGTCGCCGCACGCCTGCCCGCGGGCCTGGATGGCATCGCCGGCGCGGTGATCGTGGTCCTGCCCCCGGCGGTCGCGATCGCGCTGCTCCAGGCGCTGGTCGGCCATTGGCTGTTCGGACTGGTCGGCCTGGCGCTGGCGATCGTGGTGCTGCTGTTCGCGCTGGGTCCCATCGATCCGGTGAGCGTGATCGACGACTATCTGGACGCACGCCGGCTGGACGATCGCGAACGGGCGGACTGGTACTACGAGCGCTTCACCGGCGAGACGCCGCCGGAGTCGCCGGCCGCCGAGGGCCGGCGCATGGTCGAAGCGGTGTTCTACCAGAGCCACGATCACATATTCGCCACCGTGTTCTGGTTCTGCCTGCTCGGCCCGGCCGGGGCGGTGCTCTACCGCATGGTGGCGGAGATCGCGTTGCGACCGGACCCGGCCACGATTGCGCGTCCGGGGCTGCTCCAGGGCGCTCGCTTGCTGCTGGGCGTGCTCGGGTGGGTGCCGGCGCGGCTGATCGCCTTCGGCTACGCCATGACCGGCAGCTTCGAGGAGGCGCTGCATCGCCTCCGCCACGGGCCGCGCGGCGACAACGAGGATCTGCTGGCGAGCAATCAGCGCCTGCTGGCGGAGACCGGCAGTGCGGCCTTGCGGCGCGCCCCGAGCGAACGCGACGACGCCACCGTCGCCGACGGCGAGGAGCGCCGTTCGTCCACGCCCGCCCAGGCAGTCGAATCCGCCCGCGGCCTCTCGGTCCGCACGGCCGTCCTCTGGCTCGCCATCCTGGCCCTGCTCACCCTCTCGGGCTGGTTGGCCTGACAAAGAACCACGAGTGGTTCAAATGCGATAGGCGACCGGCGGTTAGGTCGCGCTAGGGAGCACAGCCCGTCGCGGCCAACCACAAGCTGTTCATTGGTGTGAGGGTTTCTTTCACTGGCGCTCCCGAACGACGTTGATGAGGCTGCCGGCGGCGATCATCTGCTGCTGGCGCGGCGAGAGGGCGTGCGCCACCTCGAACGCGGAGCCGTCGCTCCGGTTGTGGACGGTGAGGCTGTCGCCGGCGGCGAGGGCCGCGGCGACGTCCGTGAGCGCCAATTCGGTCCCGACCCCGATGCGCTCGTAGTCGTCCGGGTCGGCGAAGGTGAGCGCCAGGATCCCGAAGTTGATCAGGTTCTGCCAGTGGATCCGGGCGAAGCTCTTGGCGATGACGCAACGCACGCCGAGATAGCGCGGCGCCAGGGCGGCGTGCTCGCGGCTCGAGCCCTGGCCGTAGTTGTCACCGCCGAGCACCAGCGAGGGACCCCGTTCGTGCGCCATGGCGCGGTCGTAAAACGCTTCATCCACGCGCTCGAAGGCGAAGCGGCTGATCTCGGGGATATTGCTGCGGAAGGGCAGCACGCGCGATCCGGCCGGCATGATCTCGTCGGTGGAGACATCGTCGCCCGCCTTGAGCAGCACGGGGCCGGCGAGCGTCTCCGGCAAGGGGTTGAACGTCGGCAGATCGGCGATGTTCGGCCCTTTGATCAGCTCGACCGGGGCGTCCGCCGCACCGGGCGGAAGCAACTGCTCCGCGCTGATCGGCGGATGCGCCGGCTCGCTGTGGCGTGGGCAGGGGATGTCGAGCGTGCGCGGATCGGTAATGCGGCCGGTGAGCGCGGAGGCGGTGGCCGTTTCCGGGCTGCACAGGTAGACCGCATCGTCGCCCGTGCCGGAGCGCCCCGGGAAATTGCGCGGCACCGTGCGCAGGCTGTTGCCGGCCGTCGGTGGCGCCTGGCCCATGCCGATGCAGCCGTTGCACCCGGTCTGGTGTAGACGTGCCCCGGCGTGGACCAGCCGGCTCATGTCCCCGGACCGGATCAGGCTTTCCAGGATCTGGCGCGAGGTCGGATTGACGTCGAACGACACGCCCGCATGCACGCGCCGGCCGTCGACCATGCGCGCGGGCACCGCGAAGTCGCGCAGGCCCGGGTTGGCGGACGAGCCCAGGTACGCCTGGTAGATGGGCCGCCCGGCGACCTCGCTCACCGGCACGACGTTCTGCGGGCTCGAGGGACAGGCGATCAGCGGCTCGAGCGTCGACAGGTCGATCTCGTCGGTCTGATCGTAGCTGGCATCCGCGTCCGCCGCGAGGGCGACAAAGTCGTCCGCGCGCCCCTGACGGGCCAGAAAGCGCTGCACGCTCTCGTCGGCCGGGAACACGGTCGTGGTCGCGCCGAGCTCCGCGCCCATGTTGGCGATCACGTGCCGGTCCATCGCCGACAGCGAGGCCAGACCGTCGCCGCGGTATTCGATGACGCGTCCGATCCCGCCCTCGACCCCGTGGCGCCGCAGCATCTCCAGGACCACGTCCTTGGCCGAGCACCAGTCCGGCAGCTCGCCGGTCAGGGTCACGCCGAACACCCGCGGCATGCGCAGGTAGAACGGCTCGCCGGCGATCGCCAGGCCGACCTCGAGGCCGCCGGCGCCGATCGCGAGCATGCCCAGCGACCCCGCCGCACAGGTGTGACTGTCGGCGCCGAGCAGGGTCTTGCCGGGCACGCCGAAACGCTCCATGTGCACCGGGTGCGACACGCCGTTGCCCGGCGGGCTGAACCAGATGCCGAAGCGCTGGCAGGCGCTGTAAAGGTACAGGTGGTCATCGGCGTTGCGGTGATCGGCCTGGATCAGGTTGTGGTCGACGTACTGGGCGGATAGCTCGGCATGCGTGCGCTGCACGGCCATGGCCTCGAGCTCGAGCATGACCAGGGTGCCGGTGGCGTCCTGAGTCAGCGTCTGGTCGACCGCGAGGCCGATCTCGTGGCCGGGGACCGCCTGGCCCTCGACCCGGTGTGCCTCGATGAGCTTGTGCGTGAGGGATTGCGCCATGGTGGTCTCCGGCCTTGCGAGTCCGGCCACGCGAGTATGGCAAAGCACCGGTCTGCCCGCCGCCGGCCCTCGGGCCCTGCCGAGGCCCCGGGTATCGGGGCCCGAGACGCCGCGCGGCGGGGCGTCCGGCCGGTCCGGGGATTCATTCGCGGCCCCACAGACGGTAGAGTGCAGAGGTTGTGCCCGCGTCACGGCGGGCCCATCCCCTCTTGATTGGAGATCGGTCGTGGTCAACGCGCGTGAGTCGCGAGAGCAGCACGCCACCGCCCCCGAGGACGCCCCGTTGCGGGCCGACGTTCGGGTGCTCGGCACCCTCGTCGGTACGGTCGTCTCGGAGCAGCGCGGCGAGGCCTTCTTCGAGACCGTCGAGGACGTCCGGCGCGCCGCCATCGCGCGCCGCGAGGGCGATGACAACGCCGATCGCGAGCTGCGCCAACGCCTGCAGCACCTCGGGGCCGAGGAGGCGGGCGAGCTGACGCGCGCCTTCGCCACGCTCTTCCAGGTGGTCAACCTGGCCGAGGAGGTGCACCGCATCCGCCGCTTGCGCGAGCGTCAGCGCTATGGCGAGTCGCCCGAGATGGAAGGGCTCGAGGTGGCCTTCCGCGAGCTGCGCGACAGCGGTTTCGATGCCGAGCGCCTGCAGGCGCTGATCGACGACACCCTGATCGAGCCGGTGTTCACGGCGCACCCGACCGAGGCGACCCGCCGCACCATCCTGGAGAAGCAGCAGCGCATCATCCGCGCCCTGACCGATCGGCTCGACCCGTCGATGACGCCAGCCGAGGAGCGCGCCGCGCTCAATGTCGTGCGCCAGGAGGTCAGCTCCGCCTGGCAGACCGAAGAGCATCCCGGCACGCGCCCGAGCGTCGCCGACGAGCTCGAGCACGTGCTGTTCTACCTGACCGACATCGTCTATCCGATCGTCCCCGCCTTCTACGAGGAGGTCGAGAGCTGTCTGGAGCATGTCTTCGGCGAGGAGTCGGGCGTCACGATCCCGCCGGTGCTGCGCTTCACCTCCTGGGTCGGCGGCGACATGGATGGCAACCCGAATGTGGACGCCGACACCCTGCGCAACTCCCTGCGGGAGCAGCGCGGACAGATCCTCCGGCTCTACGCCGACGAGTGCCGCCAGCTCGCCCGGCGGCTGTCGCAATCGGCCTCGCGCATCGCCTTCGACCAAGCCGTAATCGACCGCGTCGAGCGCTACAAGACGCTATTCCCCGATGCGGCCGAGCGCATCCCGCCGCGCCATCGCGGCATGGCGTATCGCGAGCTGTTCCAGCTGATCGCCGCGCGCCTCGAGGCGACCCAGCGCGACGAGGAGCACGGCTACGCCCAGGTCGATGACTTCCTCGCCGATCTCGAGGCCATCGCGCGCAGCCTGCAGGACAACCGCGGCGAGCATGCCGGCCTGTTCGGCGTGCGGCGGCTGCTGCGGCGGGCTCAGACCTTCGGTTTCCACATGCTGACCGTCGACGTGCGCCAGGATGCGCGCGTGCACCGGCAGGTGATGGGGCGCTGTCTGGGCGATGAGGCCTGGGGCGAGCGCGGCGCCGAGGAGCGCGCCCGCATCCTGGAGCAGGCGCTGGCCGAGGGCCGTCAGCCCGTCGCCCCCGATGACGAGGAGACGGTGCGCGTATTCGACGTGTTCCGCACCATGGCCGAGATGCGCCAGCGCTATGGCACGCGCGCCATCGGCTGCTACGTGGTCAGCATGACCCAGGCGCGCGACGATCTGCTGACGCTGCTGCTGCTCGCCCGCTGGGCCGGGCTGCTCGATGCGGCAGGCGACGTCGACCTCGACGTCGCACCGCTGTTCGAGACGGTGGGGGACCTGCAGGCCGCGCCCGAGGTAATGGACCAGATGCTCGCGGATCCGAGCTACCACAAGCACCTGCAGCGGCGCGGCAACCGCCAGGTCGTGATGGTCGGCTACTCCGACTCGAGCAAGGACGGCGGCCTGATCGCCTCGCGCTGGGCGCTGCAGTGCGCTCAGGCGGATCTGGTCTCGGTGGCGAACGGCTACGCGGTCGACCTGACCTTCTTCCACGGTCGTGGCGGCACCGCGTCGCGCGGCGGCGGCCGCACGCAGAACGCCATCCTGTCGGCGCCGCGCGGCTCCGTGCAGGGGCGCTTGCGCGTCACCGAGCAGGGCGAGGTCATCCATACCAAATACGGCGTGCGCTCCACCGCGATGCGCACGCTCGAGACGTCCCTCGCGCCCGTGCTCCAGGCGACCGGCGCGCCGCGCCCGCTGGATGAGCGCGAGCCCCAATGGGACGAGATCATGGAGGAGATCGCCCGGGCGAGCCGGGCCACCTACCGTGCGCTGGTCTACGAGGACGACCGCTTCTTCGACTACTTCCGCCACGCCACCCCGATCGACGTCATCGAGCGCATGGCGATCGGCTCGCGTCCGTCCTCGCGCAAGGCCGGTCAGCGTATCGAGGATCTGCGGGCGATTCCGTGGGTTTTCGCCTGGACCCAGAGCCGGCAGATCCTGCCGGGGTGGTACGGTCTGGGCACCGGCCTCCAGACGGCGATCGACCAATGGGGCGAGGAGAAGATCGCGGTCATGCTGCGCGACTGGCCCTTCCTGGCCAACGCGATCAACGACACCGAGATGGTTCTGGCCAAGGTCGATCCGGGCATCGGCGAGCATTACGCCGACCTGGCGCCCGGCGCCAGCCGGCCCATCTTCGAGCAGATCAAGGCGGAGTACCACCGCAGCGTGGAGCTGATCCTGCGCCTCAAGGGCCATACCCAGCTGCTCGACGGTGACCACGCGCTCAAGCGCTCGATCGGGCTGCGCAATCCCTACATGGACCCGATGAATCTGCTGCAGGTGGACCTGCTGGCGCGCTGGCGTGAAAGCGGGCGCGAGGACGAGGCCCTGTTCCGCTCGCTGCTCTCCACCGTCAACGGCATCGCGCACGGCTTGCAGCAGTCGGGTTGATACCGCCGCACCTCGGGGCGGCGCCCACGAGCGGCTCCGAGGCCCAAGCGCCGGCGGTATTGCGACCGCATTCGTCCCGCCAGCCGGCCGGTTCTTTCCGTAGGCGCGCGCGATGTGCGCTGCCATTGACGTTCGTCAACGCGCGGCCTGGGAGGGTTACTAGGGTTAATTGTGTGGTTGGCGTCGAGGCGGTCAGCGCCCGGGATGGAGCCTGACGGAGTCGACCCGCGGGTCGATTTGGCGCCCCGCCCAAACGGCGACAACCGCATGGCGCTGCATGTCGGAAGGGAATCCGGTGTGTAAAACGGCGGTGCACCCACCCCCGGGTGCCTCCGCCGCAGCGTCCACCCCCGCCAGTCTTTGGCCCGCCTTCACCCCCGGCGGGCTCTTTTTCATACCGACGGCCGCGGCACGAGCAGGCGGACCCGCAGTCCGGGGTCGTTGTCGCCCAGTTCCAGCCGGCCATCGTGCAGGCGCGCCACAGCCGCGACCAAGCTCAAGCCCAGCCCGCTGCCGGCAGAGGTTCGGTGCGCCTCCAGGCGCACGAAGCGCTGCAGCACCTCCTCGCGTTGGTCGGCCGGAATGCCGGGGCCGGTATCGGCCACCGTGATCTCGGCCTGCCCCTCGCCCTCCGCAGCGCTCAGCGCGAGCGTGCCGCCGGCGGGCGTGTACTTGACCGCGTTGTCGACCAGGTTGGTCACTGCCTGGAACAGGAGATCGCGGTCGCCGCGCAGCCGCACGGGCCCATCGGCCTCGATCCGCAGTGTCTGGTCGTGGGCCGCCGCGACCGGCTCGTACAACTCGCCCACGTCCTCGATCAGATCGGCGGCGTCGAGGTCCGTGAAACGGCGCCGGCTGCCCGATTCGACCTCGGCGATGCGCAGCAGCGCATGGAAGGTGTTGAGCAGGCCATCGGCGTCGGCGATCGATTGCTCCAGCAGCTCGCCGTCGGGATCGTCGCCCGCCTGAAGTCGCTCCAGGCGCCAGCGCAACCGCGTCAGCGGTGTGCGCAGGTCGTGGGCTACGTTGTCCGACACCTGCCGAATGCCCTCCATCAGATACTGGATCTGGTCGAGCATGCGGTTGAGGTTCTCGCCCAGGCGGTCGAACTCGTCACCGGAACCGCGGGTCGGAACGCGCTGTTGCAGGTTGCCGGCCATGACCGCGTAGGCGGTCCGGTTGGTGCGTTCCAGGCGCCGCGCGATGGTACGGCTCATGAGCAGCCCGCCGACGAGCGCCAGCCCCAGGCTGATGGCCACGCCCCAGCCCAGGGCGCTGCCGACGACCCGCTGGAACGATTGCTGCGCCGAGACATTGCGGCCGATCAGCAGGTGCAGGCGACCGCCCGGGCCGACGCGGAATTGGCGCGCGCGCACCGGGGCGCGGCCTTCGCGCGTGCCGGTCAGCGGGAATTCTAGCCAGCCGGCCTGGTCGGGCTCGACCTCCTCGGGCCAGCGATTGATGTTGCCGGCAATCGGTGACAGGTCCTCGTCGGCCAGCAGATAGACCGATCGCTGCCCGATGTTGGCCGCGGCCTTGGTGCTGATCTCGCGCGCGAGCGCGGCCACGCTGCCCTGCTGGAAGCGTCCGGCGAGCTCGGCCGCTTCGGTGGCGATCGCAGCGTCGGTCTGGCGGCTCAGGTAGCCGGCGGTGGCGTAATAGACGAACCCGAGCAGCGCCGCCACGGAGCCCGCGAACAGCACCATGTAGACCAGCGCAATGCGGAAGGTGCTGCTTTTAAGAAGCGGCTTGATCGGGCGCACGTAGCGTGTACCCAGCTCCGCGCACCGTCTGCAGCAGTTCGGCGTCGAAGCCGCGGTCGAGCTTCTGCCGCAGGCGGCTGATGTGGACGTCGATCACGTTGGTCTGGGGATCGAAGTGGTAGTCCCATACATGCTCGAGCAGCATGGTCCGGGTAATGACGCGGCCGGCATGCCGCATCAGATACTCGAGCAGCGCGAACTCGCGCGGCTTGAGATCGATCTCGTGGCCGCCGCGACGCACGGTGCGCGCCAGCAGGTCCATCTCCAGGTCCCCCACGGCCAACTTGGTCTGCGTGCCGCTGGGCGCGGTGCGCCGCTGGAGTGCATCGAGGCGGGCGATCAGCTCGGAGAAGGCGAACGGCTTGATCAGGTAATCGTCGCCACCTTCGCGCAGGCCGTCGACGCGGTCGTCCACCTGGCCCAGCGCCGATAGGATCAGCACCGGGGTCGTGCTGCCCGCCTGACGCACCGAGCGCACGATCGCAAGGCCGTCCACGTTCGGCAGCATCCGGTCGATGATCATGGCGTCGAACGGCTCGGACAGCGCCAAGTACAGCCCCTCCTTGCCATCGTGCGCCAGGTCGACGGCGTAGCCGTGTTCCCTGAGGCCCTTGGCCAGGTATTCGGCGACCTCGGTCTCGTCTTCGACTACCAGGATTCGCATGGCTCAGCGTGTCCGAAGAGAAGCGACTAGTGTACCGGAAAGCGCCGGGCGGTCCCCAAGAGCGCGCGGTGACGGCCGCAAAGAAGAGCGGCCCCGAAAACGGGGCCGCAACCCAGTGAAACGCATGGGAACTTCGGCGGGGGCTAGTTTTCTGGCAACGTCAGGGACACGAACAGGGTGCTGTCACCGCGCCGCAGCTGGACGGCGACGGGGCGGCCGGCGGGCAGCTCGGCGACGGCCTGTTCGAACTGCTGCATCGTGGACAGTGGCTGCGGGCCGATCCGCAGCAGGATGTCGCCCGGGCGGATGCCCGCTTGCGCCACGGCGCCTTCCCCGACCTCTTCGACCAGCAGGCCGCGATCGCCCAGCCCCAGCTCGGAGCGCTCGCTCGAGGTCAGCGGCCGCAGGGCGACGTTCAGCGAGGTCTGGCCCGGCCCTTGCTGACCCTGATTCTGGCCCTGGCCGCCGCTCTCGCCTTCGAACTCGGACAGCGCGCCCACCGTGACCATCACGGTCTGGCGCTCGCCTTCGCGCACGATGACCACTTCGGCCTCTTCACCGACCGGCGTGCGGCCGACCAGGGGTGGCAGATCGCTCGACTCTTCGACCGGTTGGCCGTTGAACTCGAGGATCACGTCGCCGGCCTGCAGATCGGAATCGGCGGCGGGGCTGTTGGGGACCACGTCGGCGATCAGCGCGCCGACGGTTCGGTCGAGCCCGAACGACTGGGCCAGGCCGCGATCCACCGGCTGCACCGTCACGCCGAGATAGCCGCGTTCGACCGTGCCGGTCTCGCGTAGCTGCTGCACCACGTGCATCGCGGTGTTGATCGGGACCGCGAACGACAGGCCCATGTACCCGCCCGTGCGGCTGAAAATCTGGGAATTGACACCGATCACCTCGCCTTCGGCGTTGAACAGCGGACCGCCCGAGTTGCCGGGGTTCACGGCCACATCGGTCTGGATGAACGCCGTGTAGGTGTCGTTCGGCAGGCTGCGGTCGAGCGCGCTGACGATGCCCTGGGTGGCGGTGTAGTCCAGCCCGAAGGGTGCGCCGATAGCCAGTAGCCATTGGCCCACCTGCAGGTCGTCGGAGTTGCCGATGGTGGCCGTCGGTAGATTGCTCGCGTCGATCTTCAGCAGGCCCACGTCGGAACGCTCGTCGACGCCGACGACCTGGGCATCGAACTCGCGGTTGTCGTGCAGCTTGACCACGATCTCGTCGGCCTGGGATACGACGTGGGCGTTGGTCAGGATGTGTCCATCGGCCGAGACGATCAGCCCGGAGCCGAGCGACTGGGCCTGGCGCTGCCGGGGCTGCTGACGGCCGCCGCCGCGATTGCCGTCGCCGCCGAAACGCTCGAGGAAGTCGCGCAGCGGGTGGTCGGGCGGCAGCTGCTCGAGCATGCCCTCGGGCAGGTCGAAGTTGCTCTGCTCCTGCTCGATGTTCTGCGTCGTGGCGATGTTGACGACGACAGGGCGGTTCTGTTCGACGATCCGGGTAAAATCGGGCACGTTCTGGGCGAATGCCGGGGTCGCCCCCAGCGTCAGCGCCAGGCCCGCCATCGCGGCAAGCGTGCCAATCCACGTGCGCATGATTTCCTCCCTCCATAAGGTGGAAGCGGCCGGTAGGCCGCGAGTGGTGTCCATGATGGGGCAGATGGTCTTACCGGTATCTTGCTGGCTGATTACGGAGTGTTCATATGGGGCCGAATCCCGCCGCAGCCAAGGGCCGGCAGTCGGGCGCAACACACCGGTGTATCGGCCATACTCGGTGCAGCGATCTCTACCTGTATAGCAGCCGTGCGGCCACCGGGCGTCGCCGGCAAGGGAGTTCTGCCCATGAGCGCGGGTGAGCCGCACCATGGCACGAAACGGGAAGGGCGCCGGGACCCGCAGCTCACGCGCGAGTCCGCGTTCCGATTCTGGACCAGCGAAAAAATCCGGCTCGAGGACGTCGACGGCTTCGACCACGTCAACAATGTCACTTTCGCCGTGTACGCGGAAAGCGGGCGCCTCGAATTCCTCGACCGGGTCGCTGCGACCGAGGCGCTAGGCGCGGGGCGCCACTGGGAGCTGCTCGAGGCCACCCTGCGCTTGCGCGAGCGCACCCATTATCCCGGCGAGATCCGCGTCGGTACCGGTGTGCGCGCGATCGCCCGTTCGTCGGTGACGCTGGGCCAGGGGCTATTCGAGGGCAGCACCTGCGTGGCGACGGTCGAGGCGCTGGTGGGCCTGCTGGATACCGATACCGATCACGCCGTGGCCCTGCCCGCAGCGGTGCGCCATGCGCTGGAGGCGTACACCGTGGCGCGGTAGGGGCGCTTGCTGGCACGGCACATTGCCCCGTCCGGCCGCCTGGACGCGCGCAGGCTCGGCGGTGCGCGTTGCCCGCGTGTCACGCGATGCCGCCGAGCAGGACGACGCGCGAGTTTGCGTTACCGTTCGGCCTCGATCAGCGCGCGAATGTTGCTCACGGTGCGCTCGGCGCCTTCCTGAATGGCGCGGCGGATCAGCGCTTCGAACGGCCGCATGTAGAGCTTGAGTTCGGTCAGGTCGAAGCGGAAATGGAGCGCGGTGGCCTCCCCGCGGCCCACGAAGTCGAACGCGCTGGTGAATGCGGGGCTGCCGCTGGAGGCGAACGCGACGTGCCGCTTGGGCTCGAGCGCGACGGCGCGGACGATCGTCTCGCTGCGGCGCCCGTGATCGACGCGGATCTGTCGCGCGCGCGTACCGAGCTGCAGGCGGGGCGAATGCGAGCGCGCGGGCCCCCCGTCCGCGTCGAGCGGCTCTAGGCTGCGGACCTCGGGGGACCAGCGGGGGTAATTGGCAAAGAACTCGCAGACGACGAACGCGTACACAGTATCCACCGGGCGCGCGATCTCGGTGCTGGCTTCGCCGTGGACCATGCCGCTGAGAATCTCCGGGGCGACGCGCTGCGCGCGATTGTTAGCCCGCGGAGAAAACGTAGCACAACGGACGGGGGCGCAACCCGTGACGGAGCCGCCGGGCGGGCACGGGGCCCGCCCGGGGGACGGGCGGGTTACTGCGTCTGTCCGCCGCCTCCCTGCTGCTGGCCGCTACCGCCTTGCTTCTCTTGCATGATCTGCTTGAGCCGCTGCTGCAGCTCTTGATCGTTGTTCAGCCGGCGGCCGATGCGCTGGTACTCGCTGACCTCCATGTCGTTCGACTCGATGGCCGCGATCATCTGCTGCTGCCCCTCCTCTTGCAGCCGGGCTTGCTCTTCCTGGCCCTCGGCCTGCTGCAGTTTGGGCACGTACTCGGAGCGCACCTCGCGGATGTCGGCATACGCGTCGGCGAACCTCTCCAGCTTGGCGTCGCTAATCGGCTCCTGATTCTGCTGCTGCGAGCCGCCGCCGCCCGAGCCCGAGCCGGATCCCTGCTGCTGCGCCATGACGGCGGGTGCGGACAGGGCGAGTGCGGCCGCCATCAGGGCGGCGGAAAGAAAACGTGTGCGGTGCTGCATCACCAAACTCCCGAATGTAAGACGGCCGACCGTTCCCGGCCAGTGCACCAGTTACCCTAGCTGCCACGGGGCGGCTATGTCGCGTCCGGGAGATTACGAATTGTTCATTCAACCTCGGGCCCTCCCCGAGGAAAGGCCCGAGCCCCATCCGCACGGACAGCGATCCGACTCACCGCTGCGTCGCTGGCAGTCGCCTGCACCCCGGCTCAGGTCGCCTGGCGGGTGATGAGGCGATCGAGATGGTTGGCGAAGGCTTGGCGCTCGCGTTGTCCGAGTGCGCCCGGACCCCCGCCGGCGGCGCCGGTATCGCGTAGCTCGGCCATCAGGTCACGCGTGGCGAGCCGATCGCGCACATTGTCGGCTGAGTAGAGTTCCCCACGCGGATCGAGCGCGTAGGCGCCGCGCTCGATGACCTGCGCGGCCAGCGGGATGTCGGCCGTGATCACGAGGTCGCCGGGCGCGGATTCGGCGACGATGCGATCGTCGGCCTGATCGAATCCGGCGCTGACCTGGATGGCGCGGATGAACGGGCTCGGCGGCGTGTGCAGCGGTTGATTCGCCACCAGCACCAGCTCGACCTCGCGTTTGCGCGCCGCCCGGAACAGGATCTCCTTGATCGCGTTGGGGCAGGCGTCGCCGTCCACCCAGATCCTCATTCGGACGCCCCGGCGGTCGGCGTGGACGCGCCCACTTGAACGATGCGCCGGCGCAGGTCGGCGCGCACGAGCTTGAGCACGTCGTAGTCGTAGGCCCCGGCGAGTGCCTCGCGCGCGGGCTTGAGCGGCATCGCCGGATTGCCGCTGGCCTCAATGGCGTCGCGCACGGATGCGAGCTCGGCCGGAGCAAGCGTGAGGGCGTCGTCCAGGGCGATCTCGCCTTCCTCGATCAGGCGCGCGAAGTGCTCGTTGACGGTTGTTTGCGACAGTCCCCGCTGCGCCGCGATGGCCTCCGGGCTCAAGCCGGTGCGCAGCAGGCGGCCGGTCTCGTGATGGCTCGCCGGCTCGCTCGTCCCTTGCGCGTCCAAGCCGCGCAGCACCTCGAGAAAGGTCTCGCCATAATGCGCGAGCTTGTGCTGCCCGACGCCGTTGATATGCGCCATCTCGTCCAGTGTCCGCGGCCGCTTCTCGAGCATTTCGACCAGGGTCGCATCGTTGAAGATGTGGTACGGCGGCTTCTGCTCACGCTCCGCCAGCTCGCGACGGCGCTGGCGCAGCGCCTCCCAGGCCTGCGATTGCACGGCGCCGGCGCTCGCGGAGGCCGTGCGGGTCTTGCGCTTGGCCGGCAATAGGTCCTTGCGCAGGTGCAGGCGTTCGCTGCCGCGTAGCAGAGTGCGACAGGACTCGCTCAGGTGCAGCCCGCCATGGCCACCGGGATCCGGTTGCAGGTAGCTCTGCGCCAATAGCTGACGCAGCACCGACTGCCAGGCCGATCGCGACAGGTCTGCGCCGATACCGAAGGTGCTCAGCTGGTCGTGCCCGAGTTGCTGCATGCGCTCATTGCGCTTGCCGGTGAGCACGTCGGTTACATAGCCGGCGCCGAAGCGCTGGCCCGTGCGGTAGATACAGGAGAGGGCCTTTTGCGCCGCCTCGGTCGCGTCCCAGGTTTGGGGCGGTTGCAGACAGTTGTCGCAGTTGCCGCAGGCGCCGCCATAGTCCTCGCCGAAATACGCCAGCAGGCTGCTACGGCGGCAATCGGTCTCCTCGCACAGGGCGAGCAGCGCGTCCAGGCGCTCGCGCTCGACGCGCTGCTGCGCCTCGGGCGCGGTCGAGTCCGCAATGAACTGCCGCACCTGGTAGACGTCCTGCAGGCCGTAGACCATCCAGGCCTCCGCCGGCAGGCCGTCGCGCCCGGCGCGGCCGGTCTCCTGGTAGTAGGCCTCGACGCTCTTGGGCAGATCGAGGTGGGCGACGAAGCGCACGTCGGGCTTGTCGATGCCCATGCCGAAGGCGATGGTCGCGACCACGATGAGCCCGTCCTCGCGCAGAAACCGCTGCTGGTGGCGCTGGCGCGTATCCGCGTCGAGACCGGCGTGGTAGGGCAGCGCGGGCAGGCCGCGCTCGGACAACCAGGCGGCGATATCCTCGGTGCGCTTGCGGCTCATGCAGTAGACGATGCCGGCCCCGCCGGTGTGCCCGCTGCGGATGAAAGCCTCCAACTGCTGCTTGGGCTGGTTCTTGAGCCCGATGCGATAGCGGATGTTGGGCCGGTCGAAGCTGGCGATGTAGGTCTCGGCACCGTCCGGCAGGAGCTGCCGCGCGATTTCTTCGCGCGTGCGCGCATCGGCGGTCGCGGTCAGCGCGATGCGGGGGACCTCGGGGAAGCGCTCGCGCAAGGCGCCGAGCTGCATGTACTCCGGGCGGAAATCGTGGCCCCACTGCGAGACGCAGTGGGCCTCGTCGATCGCGAACAGCGCCAGGGGCACGCGCTCGAGCAATCGCAGCATCGCATCGGTCACCAGGCGCTCGGGCGCGACGTAGAGCAGGTCGAGCTCGCCCGCGAGCAGCGCAGACTCCGTGGCCTGACGCGCCGCCGGGTCCAGGCTCGAGTTGAGGTAGGCCGCGTTCACGCCATTGTGGCGCAGCGCGTCGACCTGATCGCGCATCAGCGCGATCAGCGGTGAGACCACGATCGCCGTGCCCGGACGCAGCAGGGCCGGGATCTGGTAGCACAGCGACTTGCCCCCGCCGGTGGGCATGAGCACCAGCGCATTGTGTCCGCCCACCAGCGTATCGACCACGGCGCGCTGGTCGCCGCGAAACGCCTCGTAGCCGAACACCTCGCGCAGAATGCGCGCAGGCGCGGCGTCATCAGTCGTCGGTTCGGGGGCGATCTCGTCCATACCGGCGTCCGTCCGGGCTCGGCGACAGGGTACGCGACGGCGAGCGCGGCGCAAGCGCTCCGCTGGGCGGGCATTCACGGGTAAAAAATGGACCGCGCCGAGCCAGGGTCGACGCGGCCGAACGAGGGGGACTCCCTACGCGCCCGAACTGGGAGAGTCGCCCGGGCGCAGGACGCATGCATCATCTCGCCGACGACGTGGACGGGTCCTGTCGCCGGTATTACGGCGCGTTCACTTGCCGTGCGTTGCCGCATAGCGCCTCGGCGCCATAGCGGCACTTCGGCCCGTCTGCACGTCTGACCGGCACCGCCATCCCGCGCCGAGAAATGCGACGAACCTCCGAATCGGGATCCGGCCTCTACTGCATTTGCCTACCGCAAATGTAGGCGTTGACTGACACAAATCGAAGCCCCGACCGACAGATTCCGAATTGATCGCTCGATATAGTAGCGAACGCAAGTCCTCGTCGGCGCGCCATAGGTGGCGCCTTCTGGCGGGTAATCCCAACATTCATGGGAATGCGGGAAATGGCCTTACCTGTCGTCTCTTACAGGATGGGATCGCCGATGTACGTATGGCATCTTGCGCCCAAAATGAAAGGCCGCATGGATAAGCGGCTAACTCTCACGCCCGTCACGGAATAACAACAAGCGGCCGCAAGGCCCTAGAAAAGGACCACGAAGTGATTACCATCCCCGCTCCCCTCCGGGCGCTCCGTCCCGGCTCTGTGCTCGCGCTGACGCTCGCCTTCT
Source organism: uncultured Ectothiorhodospiraceae bacterium (assembly GCA_964625925.1). GTDB lineage: Bacteria > Pseudomonadota > Gammaproteobacteria > XJ16 > Halofilaceae > Halofilum. The sequence goes on from CAZVBX010000018.1 coordinate 26,553, forward strand.
CGTTTGTCTCCTTGGTGGCAACTGGTTCTTCAAGCGACGAGACGCACAATCCCAATCCGGACGCGTTGTGGGCGGGCGGATCGGACGGAGCATCGAAGTTTGGCGCGGGCACCGGCAATTCGCTACGGAATCTGTCGGCCCCGGACGACCTGCGGGCACTGGCGGTCGATCCGCGCACCGGTTCCGTCTGGCTCAGCGATGGCCGTGTGGTCGAGCACCGGAACCCGGACGGCACGGTACGTTGGTCGTACGCGCTGCAGAATGCGCCCGGCCATGAAGCCGAGACGGGGCAACGCCGGGCAATGGTGGCAACCCCGACGTGCGCGGAGAAGCGGCGAATGGACGCCTGACCGCCGCGCCGCGACTTATTCCGGATGCCGGCACGGGGGCCGTCTGGTTGGTGCGCCGCCACGACGCGGTTCGAATCGGTTCTACTGGCGAGCATCTGGGGCAGGTCGATTTTCGCGGGCCGCTCACTGGTGCAGCGCTCGACACTAAGCGCGGACGCTTGTGGTTGGCGACGCCGCACGCCATTACGGCCCATGATCGTCATGGGCAGCCCGTGGCGAGCGTGAGCGGAGTCGACGAGCCGAAGGTGCGCGCGCTGGCCTACGATCGCGGCGCCGGCGAAAATTCCACGGAGGCGCTCTGGGTCGCCACGCAGCGGGAAGTCCTGCGCCTGGATGCCGCTAGCTTGCAGCGGCAGGCGAGTCTGGCGGTCAGAAAGGTTCGGCATCTGGCTGCGGACGGCGCCGGCGGACTTTGGGCAGCCGGGCGCGAGCGGCTACGGTACTTTGGTGAAGGCGAGGGTTTGCTCATCGATTTATCCCGGCCTCTCGAATCCGGCCGGATTGTCGATCTCACTGTGAATCCCGCGGATCAATCGCTCTGGCTCGCCGGTCGTGACGAACTCGTCCATGTCCTGCCGGACGGTCGCATCGCCAATCGCCTGAATCTCCCGCACAAACAGCCGCCGGGCCACATTGCCGCCCTGGGTCTGTTCGCGGACGTTCGTTCCCCCGAATTGGCGTGGATCGCGCCCGAGGACGGGGCGCTCCTCGCCGATGCCTCGCCCGCGTTGACGCTGTCTCATTCGGACGAAGGCAGCGGCGTCGATCCCGCTACGCTGACCATTCGCGTGGGTGGAGAGCCGCTCGCCATCGTATGCCAGTCAACCGACGGCACCAACGGCCATAGCGATTGCTCCGTTTTCTCGGTCCTCGATCAGGGCGCGAATGTCCTGAGCGCGACCATCGCGGACTACGCGGGCAATATCAGCGAGCCAGTCGAGACCGCGGTGACGATCGACACAATCCCGCCCACGATCACGCTCGAACCGCCTCTCGATGGAAGCTGGACGAACGCCGACGAAGTGATCGTAGCGGGGCACCTGTCCGAGAACGCCAGCCTCCGACTCAACGGGGAAGCCGTTTCTCTAGGCGCGGACTGGCAGTTTGAACACGCGGTCGCGCTTGCTGAAGACGGCCCGCATGCACTCGCGTTGGCAGCCGAGGACGCGGCCGGCAATCGCACCGAACGCACGGTAACCGTCCACCGCGACACCGTGGCGCCGGGCGCGGTCGATGTGGAGGGTGTCGCCATCGAGGCCGGTGCGGTCGAAGGCACCGTGCGCATCCACGGGGCGCAAGGGACGGTCGAACCTGGCACCGAGGTCGTCATCACCAACACACGCACCGGCGAGACCTTCGTGGCCCAGGCCGATGAGAGTGGGGCATTCGCGGCATCGGTCGTCGGACGGCCGTCCGACAACTACGAGATCACGGTGCGCGACCGCGCCGGCAACGAGAGCGAAGCGAGCGAGGTCACGGGCGTGATCGTACCGCCCGACCCGCCCGAGATCGCGCCGCCGCTTCCGCAGACCGGTACCGCGCCGATGGTGGACCAGGTTTCCTTCCTCTACAACGGCAGTTCTCCGATTCAGCGTGAAGTAGCCAGCGGGACCATTGAACAGCGCCGCGTATCGGTCCTGAAGGGCAGCGTGTATAGCCGCGAGGGCGAGCCCGTTCCCGGCGTGAAGGTCCGCGTGCTCGACCACCCCGAGTTCGGCTACACCTTCACGCAGGCCGATGGCGGATTCGATATGGCCGTCAATGGCGGCGGTTCGCTCACGGTCGTCTACGAAAGCGATGGGTACTTGCCCGTCCAGCGCACGGTCGACACGCAATGGAACGGCTGGTACCACGCGGACGACGTGGTGCTCACACGGCTGGACGAGCGCGTCACCCAGATCGACCTCACGGACGACAGCGAGGCGTTCCAGGTCGCGCGCGGCAGCGTAGTCGAGGACAACGCCGGCGCACGCCAGGCCACGCTCCTGTTCCCGGCTGGAACCACCGCGACGATCACCCTGCCGGATGGCAGCCAGCAGCAGCTCAGCCAGCTCGACGTACGCGCGACCGAGTACACCGTGGGCGATCAGGGCCCCGACGCAATGCCCGGTGAACTCCCAGCGGCGTCGGCCTACACCTATGCCGTAGAGCTATCGGTCGATCAAGCGCGCGCCCAGGGCGTCAAGATCGACGGCAAGGACGTGACGTTCAACCAGGAGGTACCGTTCTACGTCGACAACTTCCTCGACTTCCCCACGGGCGAGCCGGTCCCGACCGGCTATTACGACAATGACGCGGGCCGCTGGATTCCTCACGATGACGGCCGCATCATCGAGATCCTCTCCATCGAGAACGGTCTCGCCGTCCTGGACGTCACCGGCAGCGGCGAACCGGCTACGGCAGACCAGTTGGCCGAAGTCGGCATCGCACCCGAAGAGCGTGCGCAACTCGCCGAACTTTACGCCCCCGGCGATAGCCTCTGGCGCTTCACCACCGACCACCTGTCGACCTGGGACTGCAACTGGCCCTATGGTCCGCCGGAAGACGCCGAAGCGCCGGACGTGCCCGAACCCGAGACCCCGAGGGACGACGAGCCGGACGACTCGGGGGAAGAAAATGACTGTGACGGCTGCAGCATTAGCCCGCAGCGCCAGTCGCTCGGCGAATCGATCCCGGTCGCCGGTACGCCGTTCTCACTGCATTACCAGAGCGATCGAGCCCCCGGCGCGGCAGACAACACAGTTGTGATACCGCTGACCGGTGACGAGCTTCCAGATTCCCTGAAACGGATTGATCTCGTGATCTCGGTTGCCGGCCGCCGGTTCACCGAGCAGTTCGCGCCACATGCCAATCAGAGCCACACCTTCACCTGGGACGGACGCGATGCATTCGGCCGCCCGATCCTGGGCCGCGCCGAGGCGACCATCCGGCTGTCGCATGTCTATGGCTGTCAGTACTACGGCTCGGCTGGCGACAACGGCTTCGGGCAGTTTGGCGATAGCGCCAACCCGATTGGCACCCGCTCCCGCTGCCTGGGTTTTGAGTTCCCGCGCACGTACACGATCACCCTGGAATCTCCGGCCTCGCCCCGCGCGGCCGCCGGCAACTGGAGCCTGTCGGCCGATCATGTTCTCAGTAGGCGATCGCTGCTGCGCGGCGATGGAGGACGCCGGCAGCTCGCAAACCCCATCATTGACACGGCGCTGCGTCACAGCATGAAGGACATTGCCGTCGGGCCCGACGGTAGCCTCTATAGTGCGGGGACGAACACTGGCTACTCCGACCTTCTCCGGATCGCGCCAGACGGCACCTCCTATACCGTAGCTCATGATCTGTCTCCGTCTGGTATTGCCGTTGGGTACAGTGGCGCCGTGTATGTCGCCGAGAGTCGGGCGAGTCGGATTCTTCGCGTGGAGCCGAACGGCGCGATCAACACCGTGGCAGGTACCGGTGCTCGTGGCTTCAGTGGCGACGGGGGGCCAGCGACGGAGGCGGAACTAGCCTACCCCGAGGATGTTGCGATTGGCACCGACGGTAGCATCTATATAGCGGACCGAGGGAACCACCGCATCCGACGGGTAGCGCCTGATGGCACTATCAGTACCGTCGCAGGTAATGGAAGTCGCGGGTTCAGTGGCGATGGTGGCCCTGCCACTAAGGCACAGCTTTATTCTCCGCAGGATGTTGCCGTCGGCCCGGACGGCAGCCTGTTTATCGCGGACAGGCGCAACAATCGCATCCGTCGGGTGACGCGCGATGGCACGATAGCCACGATGGCGGGCAGCGGCGGCATGGCCGGCGGCTTCAGTGGCGACGGCGGTCCGGCGACCTTAGCGCTCCTGGATATCACGACCGGCGTGACTGTCGGTCACGACGGTACTATGTTTGTCGCAGATTACGACAACCATCGAGTCCGCCGAGTGACGCCGGATGGCACCATAACCACAGTGGCGGGTAGCGGCGGCGTCGAGTGGAACTCTGGCGGCTTCGACGGCGACGGCGGCCCGGCGATCGAAGCGCGCCTGGATCGTCCGCGGGATGTTGCCGTTGGCCCTGACGGCAGCCTGTACATCGGGGATAGCCAGAACCTACGCGTACGCCGCGTGGCCCCCGGTGGGCTGTCCACGACCGCCAGCGGCGACGTGCTAGTAGCGTCTGCGAATGAGAATCGCGTCTTCATTTTTAGCTCGGCCAGCCGCCATCTGAGCACGAGACATGCGGCTACGGGCGAGGCGCTCTACACCTTCGAACGAGATAGCGACGGCCGCCTGATCGCGGTTAGAGACGGCGACGACAATACCACCGCCATTGAACGCAACGCTGCTGGTAATGCCACGGCAATCATTGCCCCGGACGGCCAGCGAACCGAACTGACGGTCGACGCCGACAGCCACCTCACGACCCTGACCGATCCTGCCGGCGCAACCTGGTCGATGCAGTACACGGAAAACGGCTTGATGACCCGCATCGAAAAGCCCGGCGGCGCCGTCAATGCATTCGCCTACAATGCTCTGGGTCGCCTGATCGAGGATGTGGATCCGAACGGCGGCGGATGGCAATTGTCGCGGACCGAGCTCGAAGACGGCTACCGCACGGACATGACTAGCGGCGAGGGCCGGGTACATCGTTTCACCACCGAACGCCCGAACGACTTCACTCGGGTCTACACCAACGAAGCGCCGGGCGGCACAAACACGAAGCGGACCCACACGGCTCTCGACACCGTCACCGAGCGCGCTGATGGTACGGTCGTGACCACCGAAGAAGAACCTGGCCCGCGCTATGGCATGGGCGCCCCCTATATGGCCGAGCGTCATATTGCACTCCCCTCCGGGCTCGCGTTCGAGCAGAGGACGGTTCGGGAGGTGTCCTTGGCCAATCCGGCTGACCCGCTTGCGCTCGAGAGCCTAAGCGCTACGACCACCATCAACGGCCGAAGCGCCAGCACCACCTTCGACGCCGCTAGCCGTCGATGGGCCGTCAACACCCCGGTGGGCCGAACCGTCACCACGACGGTTGATGGCCAGAGCCGCCCGCTGACGCAAGCTGTCGCCGGCCTTGCGCCGGTGACCACCAGCTACGACGACCGCGGCCGACCCGAATCGGTACAGCAAGGCAGCGGCAATGAAGCCCGCATGACTACCTTCGGCTATCACGACAGTGGGGCCCAGGCAGGTTACCTCGCCACCGTCACCGACGCCCTCGGGCGTACCGTGTCCTTCACCCGAGACGCCGCGGGCCGCATCACCGAACAGACCGGCCCCGATGGCCGGACCATCGGCTACCAATACGACGCCCGCGGCAACCTGATCGCGCTCACGCCGCCCGGACGCGAGGCGCATGTGTTCGAATACGACGGCCTCGATCAGCGCACCGATTACACGCCGCCCGACCTGTCCGGGACGGACACAATGACGCGCTACCGCTATAACCTGGACCGGCAGCTCACGCGTATCGAGCGTCCCGGCGGCGAGACCGTGACCTTCGGCTACGATGCCGGCGGTCGCCTGGCCCAGCGCAGCGGCCCGGCCGGCACCACGGCCTACACCTACGAGGCGGCCACCGGCCAGCTCGCCGCGATCGATGCCCCGGGCAATGTCCGTCTCGGCTTCGCATGGGATGGCTTCCTCTCGACCCAGACTTCGTGGAGAGGCCCGGTCGTCGGCACCGTCTCGCGCGAGTACGACAACAACTTCTGGCTCACCGGCGAGACCGTCGGCAGTAAAACCATCGGCTTCGGCTACGACGCCGACGGCCTGCTCACCGACGCCGGATCGCTGACCCTCGATCGCGGCCCGGAGCACGGCCTCGTCACGGGCACCGCCCAGGCGGTCATCACCGGCGAGCGCGGCTATAACGCCTTTGGCGAACTCGACGGCCGCACGGTCACGGTGGACGGCAGCGCCGAGTACGCCGTCGACTACACCCGCGACGCCCTCGGCCGCATCGCCGAGAAGACCGTCACCCTCGCCGGCGAGACCCATACCACCGCCTATGACTACGATCCGGCGGGCCGCCTGATCCGGGTCACCCGTGACGGCACTGTGACCCACGTGTACGAGTACGACGCCAACGGCAACCGGACCCGCACCCTCGGCCCGTCCGGCGAACGACAGGCGACGTACGACGCCCAAGATCGGCTCCAGGCCGACGGCGACGCCACGTACACGCACACGCCGGCCGGCGAACGCCGGACCAAGACCACCGCGGCGGGCACCACCACCTACGACTACGACGCCGCCGGCAACCTGCGCAGCGTCGAACTGCCGGACGGCACCACCATCGAGTACCTCATCGATGGCATGAACCGACGGATCGGCAAGAAGGTCAACGGAACGCTACAGAAGGGCTGGCTCTATCGCGATCAGCTAAATCCGGTTGCGCAACTCAACGCCGACGGCGAGATCACCCGCCGGTTCGTCTACGCCGACCAGGCCAACGTCCCGGCCTACATGATCGCCATCGACCCGGCCACCGGCGAGGAGACCGAATACCGCATCGTCTCGGACCACCTCGGCAGCGTGCGGCTCGTCGTCCACGCCGAGACTGGCGCCATCGCCCAGCGGATGGACTACAGTCCGTTTGGTCAAGTCACGCGCAACTCCAATCCTGGATTCCAGCCGTTTGGATTTGCCGGTGGGCTCTACGACCGTGACACGGGTCTCGTTCGGTTCGGGGCTAGGGATTACGACCCCGCGCGTGGCCGCTGGACCGCAAAAGATCCGATCGGGTTCGCGGGTGGAACCACGAACCTCTACGGATACGCCATCAATGATCCGGTCAACTTCAGCGATCCGAACGGTAAATTTGTTTTTACGGCGACGGCTGCGGTCGTCGCGGCAGGTGCGGTCATCGGCGGCTCCTCGAGTGCGATTGCCACACTTGTCACGGGTGGTTCTGCAACCGATGCGGCAATCAGCGGTGTCGTCGGCGCGACTATCGGCGCGGTGACTGGTGGCATCGGGAGTACGGCGACGACAGCCGGTGCGATCGCGGTCAGTAGCTCAATTCGTGGCGGAATCGCGGGCACTCTGGGCAATGCTACCGGTCAAGCGATCGGAATCGGCATGGATTCCTGCAAAAATCTCAATGATTTCAACGTCGGCACGACGATCGGTGCAGGTGTAGGTGGCGCACTCGCTGGCCCGCTTGGGCCGCTCGCTAATATGGGAACCAGAACGATCGGGCAGAGTGTAGCGACCAGCGTTTCCGCTGCTTCGACGACCACCGTTGTAGAAGCGGCCGCTCAGGGCGTTGGACGAGAAGTCGGGAGATAGTGGAGCGTGGTCTATGAGGGTGACTTCAACGGAAAGGAAGCGGTAATCCAAGAAGATGACCGTTATGGCGCAAGGGGGATATGGGCGCGAGTGTTTTGGCTATTCCCTCTGGGCCCCGGAGCCGGGGCGTCGTTTTGTTGGCTGGCTTTGATTCAGAACGGAGCACCCTCCGAAGATGATATCGATGCGTTCATAGTGCTATCGGTTGCAGCGGTCGGGTTAGTCTGGATGTGCCTTGGTTGTCTCTGGATCATCCTGGAAGGGTATCGGGCGGTTCAGCGCATTGAGGTGGCTGACGATATGGTGCGTGTTGAACTGTTTTTCGGGAGATCGTTCGATATCCGGCGGAAAGAGGTTCAGTGTGTAGAATCGTACGAGGTGCCGTTATACAAGCGTCCTTGGACACTGCTTGATCGCGCGCAGCCAAACTGGGCGGTTCGCCTCGATGACGGGCGTGTGCTGCTGTTGAACGCACGCTATTTTGAGCCGCTTGAAATTTTCGAAAGTCCTGGGCCAGGTCTTTCGTCGTAGCATCGAGAGTCCGGGCGCGGCGCCATTGATCGCGCGATATCCAGCGAGCTCCCGGAAGTCCGGGGCCAAGTCTATCTTTGTAGCATTACGTGTGGGGTCACCGTGGATTGCAGCGCCCGGTACGCTGTCGACTACACCCGCGACCGCGTCGCCGAGAAGACCGTTACCCTCGCCGGCGAGACCCACACCACCGTCTATGACTACGACCCGGCGGGCCGCCTGACCCGGGTCACCCGTGACGGCACCGTGATCCACGTGTACGAGTACGACGCCAACGGCAACCGGACCCGCACCCTCGGCCCCGCCGGCGAGCGACAGGCGACGTACGACGCCCAGGACCGGCTCCAGGCCTACGGCGACACCACGTACACGCATACGCAGGCCGGCGAACGCCGGACCAAGACCACCGCCGCGGGCACCACCACCTACGACTACGATGCCGCCGGCAACCTGCGCGGCGTCGAACTGCCCGACGGCACCACCATCGAATACCTCATCGATGGGATGAACCGCCGGGTCGGTAAGAAGGTCAACGGCGTCCTAGAGAAAGGCTGGCTCTACCGCGACCAGTTGAACCCCGTCGCCCAACTCAACGGCCAGGGCGAGATCACTCGCCGGTTCGTCTACGCCGACAAGGCCAACGTCCCGGCCTACATGATCGCCATCGACCCGGACACCGGCGAGGAGACCGAATACCGCATCGTCTCGGACCACCTCGGCAGCGTGCGGCTCGTCGTCCACGCCGAGACTGGCGCCATCGCCCAGCGGATGGACTACAGTCCGTTCGGTCAAGTCACGCGCGACACCAATCCCGGTTTTCAGCCATTTGGGTTTGCCGGTGGGCTCTACGATCGGCACACGGGTCTGGTTCGATTCGGTGCTCGGGATTACGACCCCGAGCGTGGCCGCTGGACTACAAAAGATCCCTTACAGTTCGCCGGCGGGATGAGCAACCTATATGGATACGCTATAAACGATCCTATAAATTTCGGCGACAGAAACGGTCTATGGGTAGTTAATGCCGCCGGCGCTACCGTGGGCGCTATATCCTCGGCAGCAGGTACCCTTGCTGCTGGAGGTAGTTTGAAAGAGGCCGCCTTGAACGGAGCTGCAGGCGCTGTGGTCGGACTAATCAACCCGGCTGCAGCAGCTTCCAATGCCTTACGAGGTTTTGGTCAAGGGACGATAAGAGGTGCAGCGACGAACACGTTAGGGCAAAGTCTTACAATCTCGTCAGATGCGAATAAAAGTTTCCGGTGTGATTTTAGCGCCGCGTCGTTAGTAGGTTCTGCCCTTGGAGGCGGTGGGAGTGGCCTTCTGGCGCGTGGAGGAATTCCAAACGCAGGTCGTAATGTTAGTCGATCTGATCGAGCTGCTGCTTACTTCGGCAATTCAATTGCGTCATCTGGACCTTCTCTTGCGGGAGGTGTAGCTGGAGCAAGTTATTGAACTTCCACGATCCCAATGCCGTATATACGTGGACATATGGCCAAGCGAAGCCCGTAGCGTATCTTCTGTTGATGGCGGTATCGATCGTGGTTCTCTCTTTGGTCCTCATATTGAGCATTGAAGAAGTTTCGTGTTGGTGCTTTACAAGTATTGGCGAGGGATGCTTCGTCCTAGCTATCTTCGGAATTATTCTCGTGTATTTGGCGTGGGGTATAAAGCTATTGCTGACCTCATTTAGTACCGTCGTCGGAATATCTATACGCCATTCCAGTTTTGTGTTGCAGTTTCCTTTTGCCGTAACGAAGACGTTCCCGTTGGTGAGTATGCGTTCGTTAAAGAAGGTAGATGGGTCAAAATGGAATCCGCATCCATTGTACAATCGTGACGGAGTCATTGAACTGGAGATTGGTAGTAGAACGTACTGGGTAAATCCCGGAGAAAAGATTGACGAAATCGTGGCTAGTCTGGAGCGGGCGCAACAAGGCGTGACTATTCTCGATGAGCGTAGCCTTGAATGAGGAGACGTGCCTGAAGGGTTCGGCGCGAAACTTGGTCAGTGGGATCACGATGGCGCAGGAGCCGATACGCGACCCGCGGTTTGGGGCAGAGGGGCGGGGAATCTACTTGCTTCCGATTGGGATAGTGGCATGCTTTCTGTCGTCCGCAATTGCACTTTCTGGGAGCATGTCGCCGGAGTTGCTCGTTTTTGATTCGCCGAAGCTGATCTTTATCTGGGTGCTGTCGACCTCTGCAAGCGCATTTTTCCTCGTAGTGGCTGTAGGCGGTTGCCGAATACTGATGCAGGCTCGTCACGTACTTCAGAAGATTGAACGACGCGAACGCATCGTCTTACAACCGTATCTAGGCGCTACAATCAAAGTCGCTCGGCAAGATATCGAGAGCATAGAAACCGTTCCGATCTGTAGGTCGTGGCTGCCTATGACGCTACTCAGCAGAACTACGTCGAATTGGACGATCAAGCTGCGAAATGGTCGCCAGTATTATATAGGTGGCGAACTGGTAAAGCTGGACGAGTACTTACAACAGTAGCTTTCCCGCTGGGGTAGTCGCCGGCGGATCTGCCCCCTTGGCGGCCCCAAATAGCTGAACCCGAGATGACGATGGATGGGGGAAGTCCGGGGCCACGTAAGCTTCCCCGTCAAGCGAACCACGAGAAGTTAGACACTGCCGGCGGCTTGG
>CAZVBX010000019.1:0-32077 GCA_964625925.1 uncultured Ectothiorhodospiraceae bacterium
GTGAACGCGCCCGTCCGTGCAATCGTGTATACGGTTACTCGGACGGGCTCCTAGTAGATATTTTTATCGCGGGCGAGCGACCTTGAACATGCCCTGGGTGCGCGGGATAGGAGCGTTTCGGACGTCACTTGACAATACGCTAGCGTGCACGAACGCCATCTACAAATAACACACGCGGCAGGTGAACCAGATGAGCTGTGAGCCTGCACTTTACGATTGGGTTGTACCGATGTTCCGACCAATAACCGAAGCAAAAAAGTTGTTGAATGCGTATCTTCCCCTCGTGGTTTTGATTGGGCTGTTGCAGTTCAATATGCAAACAGGCATAGCGACCGCAATCATTACGTCGATCGGCCTGATGGCCGCCCTGTGCCTGGAGATTGTTCTGTTTGCGAGGATCGTTACGTCCGTACAACGCGAGCATCCGCCCACCGTCGCAGAGACCTTGAAGCAGAACGCGTTCAATTACCTGGTTGTGCTCGTCGTCCTGTTTGCCCCGGTTATTGGTTTGCATGTGCTTTTGCGTTCCATAGGTGCTTCTAGCATTGACGTAATTATCGCAAGGAATATGCTCGCAGCGTTTGTCTCGTGCCTGTCTATTTATGTTATTCCCATGGTTTTCCTGAGGGGTACGCATCTCTCCGCGATACCGGCGGGTTTGGCGTATTTGCTTAAAAACCTAAGCGAGAGCCTGAAACTGATGGGCCTCGTAATCTTACGTTATGCGTGTGTAGTGCTGGGGATACTGGCGAGTATCAAGCTTGGTGGCAGTGGTACCTTTGTCGGCATTATCAATGTCGCGGCCAATGTAGCTGCAACGGCGCTAATGGTGTTGGTGTTTGCGGCAGCTACTTATGTAATCTGCGGCAATACCAAGAGGGTGGTCGCGGATGAGACCTAGCAACTCGTCCAAGTCGTTCCCGGCGAGGGTCGGGCGGCCGTAGTCGTTGGGCGCCTTTCGTTCGAGCGCTATCGTGGCGAGCAATGATCGGCGCTGCGGGGTAAAAATCCGGTCGCGCGCGGGTTCGTCGATTCACGGATCGGTTCTTGGGCCTGGCGCGAGGTTGGGCGGAATACCAGGAAGACAGGCTGAACGTAGGCGGAGAATCCCCTGGGCCGCAGGGTGATAGCGCCCCCCTCCACGCGGAGAATCGCTATGAGTGCTCACAGTCCCGAGATCGATGCGTTTGTGAGTCGGACGAAGGAGTGGCAGGACGAGATCCGGACGCTGCGATTGATGCTTCTCGATTGCGGGCTCGAGGAGGTGCTGAAGTGGGGGAAGCCGTGCTTCATGTTCGAGGGAAGTAATGTGGCAATCATCCAACCATTCAAGAAGCATTGCTCGTTGATGTTCTTCAAGGGCGCTCTGATTCAGGATACGTACGGTCTGTTACGCAGCCAAGGGAGGAACACGCAATCCGCGATGCGGTTGGAGTTCACCCATAAAGACCAAATTGATAAGGGCGTCGTGCAGGGCTATGTGGACCAGGCGATCGCGGTGGAGAAGGCTGGGCTGAAGGTCGACTTCGAAGCGAAGCGCGAGTTGGAGTTCCCTGAAGAGCTTACCCGGATCTTGAACAACGACAGCCAGCTCGAGAACGCCTTCCATGCGCTGACTCCCGGGCGAAGGCGGGGGTACATCCTACACTTCGCGGGAGCGAAACAATCCAAGACTCGTACCGCACGGATCGAGAAGTGCATTCCCAGGATCCTCGCAGGAAAGGGTCTGCACGATCGCTGGCAATGAGAGGCAGGCGCCATTCGCCCTACGGGTAAGTCGGGCCCTACAAGAGGCGCTGCTGTCGGACGAATTGTCCGTTCCGCTTTGAAGCTGCCGCAAGGCGCCGCGGTTGGCGTCCAGCCCCGTCTCGCATTGGCAGGCTGTTTTTCGACAGCCTGCTACTACGGCCGGTCGGTGTCCGCCATGGCAGTCGGCACGCAATCTATCATGAAGGGGGCGGCCCGGGTCGGGAGGTGGATACGGCGGAGGGCCGACCAGCGAAACCCCGCGACCGGGCACGATCTACGCGGCGGGCACGGTAATCGGCGGCCGCCGCTTCGGTGGAGACGCGTCCGGATGGCGCCATGCCCGGGGGGCTGCGCCGAGGCGTTCACGCGCTTTCGTGCTGGATTGAGTTGGCGCTGCGGCTCGGAGCTGCCATCCTTGATGGCACCGTCGGGCGTGCGGACGCTGGCGGCCGAAGCGGCCGCGCCGGATCGGCCGCCTGCGGCCGCCCCGCGGAATGTGTCACGGCGGCCTGAAAGCCTGCCCGGGGGCGCACCGGCGGCGTTCGCGGACGAGCTGAAGTCCTGGCGCCCGAGACCGCTTCCCGGCCGCGTCTCGTGGAGCGGTCCATGCGGCGCGCGATCCATCCGTGTCGACCGGCGGGTGATGCGGGATCGGCGACGCCGGGACTGCCGGCGCGTCCGTCGCCTGGTTGCGTGCGCCAAATGGAGCCATGCGGCTACGCCTGGCGGCACGCAAGGAGATGCGGGCGGTATTTTCGGGTGCCGCTGCAAGGTTGAGGTCCGCGTTTCCCGGGTGGGGGTCCCCATCCGCGCGGGCGTCGGCGCGGCAGGCACGACCCGCCGGTCCGGCATGAACACGGAGAGCCGAATGTTCGATCGACCTGGAAGCCGCGTGCGCAAGCAGCTCAAGCTGCTCAGCGAGCGTCTGGCCGAGGAGAATCCGGTGCTGGAAGGCGTGGTCGAGCCCTTCCGCGAACTCGACCGCGTTGGCTACGCCTCCGGGCTGCTGGATCCGGAGGAGGAGTCGTACGCCTTCACCATCTCCTGGTGGCCGATGATCTCCGCCCTCGGGACCTTCTCCGCCGGCAAGTCCACGTTCATCAATGAGTACGTGGGCACGACGGTGCAGCGCAGCGGCACCCAGGCCGTGGATGACAAGTTCACCGTGATCTCGTACGGCGCAAGCGAGCGGGTGCAGGAGCTACCCGGACTGGCGCTGGACGGCGATCCGCGCTTTCCGTTCTATCGCGTTTCCGACGAGATCGAGCGCATCACCGATGGCGGTGGGCGTACGGTGGACCACTTCCTGTCCATGAAGACGGCGCCATCCGAGCGCTTGCGCGGGCGCATCCTGATCGATTCGCCCGGCTTCGATGCCGACGAGCAACGCGCCACTATCCTGCAGTTGACCGACCACATCATCGATCTGTCCGACCTGGTGCTGGTCTTCTTCGACGCGCGCCATCCCGAGCCGGGCGCCATGCGCGATACGCTGGAGCACCTGGTCAACCGCGTGTCCGAGCGCAACGACTTCACCAAGCTCGTGTTCATTCTCAACCAGATCGACACCACCTGGCGCGAGGACAACCTGGAGGAGGTCGTTTCCGCCTGGCAACGCGCCGTGGCCCGTCAGGGCAACGCCACCGGGCGCTTCTACTGCATCTACAACGCAACCGGTGCGGTAGAGATCGGCGATCAGCAGGTGCGCGAGCGTTACGAGCAGAAGTCGGTCCACGACCGCGAGGAGATCCATGCCAAGATCCGCGAGATCAGTTCCTCGCGCTCCTACCGAATCGTGGGAGCATTGCAGGCCATCGCCGAATCGATCCAGATGGACGCCCTCCCGGCGCTCAAGAGCCGGATAGCGCGCTGGCGCCGCCGCGTGCTGCAGTTCGACGCCGTCATGATGGGCGTGCTGCTCGCCATCCTCGTAGTGATCGGGTACCAGGCGACCGGCGGTTTCGGGCCGTGGGTCGACGGCCGGGTGTGGGCCACGATGCAAGGCAGTCTGACTTGGACGGCCGTGGGCGCGGTCCTGATCGTCGGGGCGCTGGTTGCGATCCACTACTTCAATCGGCGCTGGTTGGCGCGCCGCATCGCGCGGGGATTGCCGCAGGAATCGTCCTCCGGCAACTGGCGGGCTGCCTTCCTCGAGAATACCCGGCCGACGCGTTCGGTGTTCGCACGTCGGCCGAAGGGACTGGGCAAGCGCGGCCTCTCGCGGCTGCACAAGCTGCGCGACAACGCCGAAGCCTTTATCCAGAAGCTCAACAACCAGTTCGTGGACGCCAATGCCGTCGCGCCCGGCGCAGGTCGGGCTTCGGCGGCGGATGTTCACGAGCCCTCGGAGGACAGCGCCCAGGCGCCGACGGAGGAGAACCCGGAGCACGAGCACACGGCGGAGCCTGGTGCTGGCGGACGCAGCTGAATGGGCCGGACTCCGGTTCGCGCGATGGGGCGAGGGCGAGGCGTGGGGCTGAGTGGAATCCCCTCGATTTGCTAAAGCTCCGGGCAGCCGATGTCGTCCTGACAGGACGTTCTTGACGGATCATCGCCCATCTATACAATACGCGGCCTGACGCTAGGCGCGTAGCTCAGCTGGTTAGAGCACCACCTTGACATGGTGGGGGTCGTTGGTTCGAATCCAATCGCGCCTACCAGCACATCCAAGCCAGCGCTCCGGGCCGGACTTCCGGGAACCGGCGCTGGCTTTTTTCTTCACGTGGCCTGTCGTAGGGGTCACCACTGGAGGCGCAATGCCCGCAGTCACCCTGCCGGACGGCAGCCGCCGTCAGTTCGACCATCCCGTAACCGTCGCCGAAGTCGCCGCCGATATCGGCTCCGGGCTGGCGAAGGCCGCCGTGGGCGGCCGCGTCGACGGCGAGCCGGTCGATGCCGATTACACCATCGCCGATGATGCCCAGGTCGAGATCCTGACCCCTAAGGATGACTACGGCCTGCACATGATTCGCCACTCCACGGCGCATCTCATGGCCCAGGCGGTGAAGCAGCTGTATCCGGACGCGCAGGTCACGATCGGCCCGGTCGTCGAAGATGGCTTCTATTACGATTTCGCTTACGAACGGCCCTTCACGCCGGAGGACCTCGAGGCCATCGAAGCGCGTATGGCGGAACTCGCCCAGGCCGATTACCCGATCGAGCGCGAGGTCGTCGAGCGCGATGAGGCCGCGCGCCGCTTCGAGCGCATGGGCGAGCGCTACAAGGTCGAGATCATCAACGAGATCCCCGCCGGCGAAGAGATCAAGCTCTACCGCCAGGGCGATTTCGTCGATCCCTGCCGCGGCCCGCACGTGCCGAGCACGGGTCATCTGGGGGCGTTCAAGCTGACCAAGGTCGCCGGCGCCTACTGGCGCGGCGATTCCAACCGCGAGATGCTGCAGCGCATCTACGGCACGGCCTGGCCGGACCGCAAGCAGCTCAAGGCCTATCTGCAGCGGCTGGAGGAGGCGGCCAAGCGCGATCACCGCCGCATCGGCCGCCAGCTCGACCTGTTCCATTTCCAGGACGACGCGCCGGGCATGGTGTTCTGGCACGAGCGTGGCTGGCAGCTCTATCGCCAGATCGAGGACTACATGCGCGCGCGCCAGCGCGAGTACGGCTACCACGAGGTCCACACCCCGCAGGTGCTCGACCGCAGCCTGTGGGAGCGCTCCGGGCACTGGGCCAAGTTCCAGCACGGCATGTTCTTCACCCAGGCGGAGGATCACGACTACGCCATCAAGCCGATGAACTGCCCGGGGCACGTGCAGCTGTTCAACCAGGGGCTCAAGAGCTACCGCGATCTGCCGCTCAAGCTGTCCGAGTTCGGCATCGTCCACCGCTACGAGCCCTCGGGGACGCTGCATGGGCTCATGCGCGCGCGCCGCTTCACCCAGGACGACGCCCACGTCTTCTGCACCGAGGATCAGCTCCAGGGCGA
This sequence comes from uncultured Ectothiorhodospiraceae bacterium, assembly GCA_964625925.1. Classification (GTDB taxonomy): domain Bacteria; phylum Pseudomonadota; class Gammaproteobacteria; order XJ16; family Halofilaceae; genus Halofilum. Next base: position 5,690 of record CAZVBX010000019.1, read on the forward strand.
GATTGCCGAGCTGATCGAGATGACGCTGCGCGTCTACGCCGATTTCGGTTTCGAGGACATCGACATCGCCCTGTCGACCCGGCCGGATGAGCGCGTCGGCTCGGACGAGGCCTGGGACAAGGGCGAGGCGGCGCTGGAGCAGGCTCTCAAGACCGCCGGGCTCGACTTCCGCGTGCAGCCGGGCGAGGGCGCCTTCTACGGCCCCAAGATCGAGTTCGTGCTGCACGATTGCCTGGGACGCGCCTGGCAGTGCGGCACGGTGCAGGTGGATTTCTCGATGCCCGGCCGGCTCGACGCCAGCTATGTCGATGAACACGGCGATAAGCAGGTGCCGGTGATGATCCACCGCGCCATCTTCGGCTCCATGGAGCGTTTCATCGGCATCCTGATCGAGCACACCGAGGGGAAATTGCCGCTGTGGCTGGCCCCGGTGCAGGCGGTGGTGCTCAACATCACCGACGCCCAGGCCGAGCGCGCCCGGGAGGTGGCACAATCCCTTGAAAAACAGGGAATTCGCGCCACAAGCGACTTGAGGAACGAAAAGATCGGCTATAAAATCCGGGAGCACACGCTCCAGCGCGTCCCGTACATGCTCGTCGTCGGCGAACGCGAGCTGGAATCCGGCGCCGTGGCCGTGCGCACCCGGGAGGGCCAGGACTTCGGCAGCCATCCTCTCGCGGACGTGACGGCTGGGCTTGCGGAGGAAAGCCGAAGCCGCGGTCGCGTGCCGTTCGCCGATGCGGCCGCGGGGGTCGAGCGGAGCGCTGGCTAGTGTCCTTTAACGTAAGTTCGTCGAGGTTTTCGGCGAGGCATCGTGGTGGCTGGCAAGGCGCGCCGACGAGCCATAGCGCGCCCTATGGTGAGGAGGCGCAACGCCGCCAGCCGCCGCGAGGGCCGGCGAAAATCCGACGAGCTTGCGTTAAAGGGCACTAGGTGACCCGAATCCCCGGCACCGCCGAGGCGCGTCGAAGCGGCGCGGCCCGGCGGTGCCAATCTGTACATCGATGGCCGGGTGGACCGGCCTCAACGGAGGTATCCGAGTATCGCTCACGAGAAAAAGAACCGGAAGAACACTGACATCACCGCCGAGCAGGTGCGGCTCATCGACGTCGGCGGCGAACAGGTCGGGATTGTTCCTCTGGAGGAAGCACTCGAGGCTGCGCAGAACGAGGGCCTGGACCTCGTCGAGGTCGTGCCCAACGCGGAGCCCCCGGTCTGTCGTGTGATGGACTATGGCAAATTCCGGTTCGAGCAGAGCAAGAAGAAGAACGCGGCGCGCAAGAAGACCAAGCAGATCCAGCTCAAGGAAGTGAAGTTCCGCCCGGGCACGGAAGAGGGCGACTACCAGGTCAAGCTGCGCAACCTGCAGAAATTTCTGGAGCAGGGCGACAAGACCAAGGTCACCCTGCGCTTCCGCGGGCGCGAGATGGCCCATCGCGACATCGGTACCCGGCTTCTCGAGCGGGTGCGGGACGATCTATCGGAGATGGCTACGGTCGAGCAGTTTCCCAAGCTCGAGGGCCGTCAGATGATCATGGTGCTATCGCCACGCAAGTAGTGGCGTAGCGGGACGGGGCACGGCTCCGCCCATGAATGCGGCGCACGTGGTGCGCCGCTGTTCGTCCGGGTGTATCCGGACGCCAGGCGGGTGCTTCGTGCACGCCGCCGCCCCCGAGCCGCAGTGGCTCTCCGACTCGGCCGGGGCGAACTCGATCACGAACGGGAGTGACAACATGCCGAAACTGAAGAACAACCGCGGGGCGGCCAAGCGCTTTGCGCGCACCGCTAGCGGTCATTTCAAGAATAAGCCGTCGCACTTGCGGCACATCCTGACGAAGAAGAGTCCCAAGCGGAAACGCGCTCTCCGCCAGAAGGACATCTTGAAGGCCCAGGACTCCGGGCACGTTCGTCAGATGCTGCCGTACTCCTGAGGAGATTCGATCATGGCTCGAGTAAAGAGAGGTGTGACGGCCCACGCGCGCCACAAGAAGGTCCTCGACAAGGCAAAGGGCTATTACGGCGCACGTAGCCGGACGTTTCGCACGGCCAACCAGGCGGTCACGAAAGCGGCCCAGTACGCCTATCGCGACCGGCGCCAGCGCAAGCGCCAGTTCCGGCGCCTGTGGATCGCGCGTATCAATGCCGCGGCGCGCGAGTTCGGCCTGTCCTACAGCCGTCTTATCAGCGGCCTGAAGGCCGCCGAGGTCGAGGTCGACCGCAAGGTGCTGGCCGACCTGGCCGTGCGCGACAAGGCCGCGTTCGGCGCCCTGGCCGAGAAGGCGAAGGCGAACCTCGGTTGAGGACCGCCGCCGCGCACGCGCGCGGCGGTGTCGAGGAATGGAGGAGCGGCCGCTGACCGCGAACGAACCGGGCAGATCCTCGGGTTCGATGGTTCGTCGGCCGGGGCCGCTCCTGCTATCCGGCTGCTTGCCTCGCCTTGTACGAGCGGCTTGAGCCGCGAACGAACCGGGTTAAAGCGCCTCTCGGCGCGCCCACGCCTTCCGAACGGAATGTTTTGGCCCCATAGCCGATGGCCCAGACCACCACGAACGATCTCGACGAACATCTCGCGGTAGCCGAACGCGCGGTCGACGAGGCGAGCGATCTCGAAGCGCTCGATCGGGTGCGGGTCGAATATCTGGGCAAGAAGGGTCATTTCACGCAGCAGCTCAAGAGCCTGGGCCAGCTCCCGGCCGACGAGCGCCCCAAGGCGGGCGAGGCGATCAATCGCGCCAAGCAGCGCCTGACCGATCGCATCGAGACACGTCGCCAGCAGTTGGCGGACGCGGCCTTGGATGAGCGGCTCCAGCGCGAGGCGCTCGATGTGACATTGCCGGGCCGCGGGCCCGGTCGCGGCGGTATTCATCCGATTACTCGCACCATCGACCGCATTACCGGCTTGTTGGCGCAGCTCGGATTCGAGGTCGCCGAAGGCCCCGAGGTCGAGACGGACTACCACAACTTCGAGGCGCTCAATATCCCGGCGGATCACCCCGCGCGAGCCGAGCACGACACCTTCTACTTTGGCGATGGCCGGCTGCTGCGCACGCACACCTCGCCGGTGCAGATCCGGACGATGGAGACGCGCGAGCCGCCGTTGCGCATCATCGCGCCGGGGCGGGTCTACCGCTGCGACTCGGACGCGACCCACAGCCCGATGTTCCACCAGGTGGAAGGGCTTTTGGTCGATCGCGACGTCGCCTTCAGCGATCTCATGGGCCATCTCGAGGAGTTCCTGCGCCGTTTCTTCGAGCGCGACGACCTCGAGATCCGCTTCCGCTCGTCCTACTTCCCGTTCACCGTGCCCTCGGCCGAGGCGGATATCCGCTTCGCCGGCGAGGCCGACGAGCATTCGGGCTGGCTCGAGGTGCTCGGCTGCGGCATGGTTCACCCGAACGTCTTCCGCGCGGCGGGCGTCGACGACGAGCAATGGAGCGGGTACGCCTTCGGCATGGGTGTCGAGCGCCTCGCCATGCTGCGCTACGGCGTCGACGACCTGCGCGTGTTCTTCGACAACGACGTGCGCTTCCTGCGGCAGTTCGCCTGATCGGGCCGCGCGCTTCCGAGCGCGCCGATGTCGTCTTTGGGCTTGAATGAACCACGGATGAGCACGGATCGGATAACGCGGGTAAAGCTTCACCTACCGTGAGCCACTCGGGTGGCTGGAGCCATTCGCGGGTGCGGCGCAGCCCGAGAGAAGGCAGGGAATAACACGGGGGTGTAGATCGGGCTTTAGCGTGACCAAAGGGTGTCACGTGTCGCTAAAGCGACCGAAAGCGGCGAATCGAAACTCGAAGTCATCCGTGTTCATCCGTGGTTCCCTGCCGAGCGACACACCGGGAACTGCGTGACACCGACGGATCTGGGGAGAAGCGCGCATGCGTTTCAGTGAGCAATGGCTGCGGCAATGGGTGGATCCGGCGGTCGACGTCGCGACCCTGACCCGTGATCTCAGCATGATGGGCCTGGAGGTCGACAGCGTCGGACCGGCCGCGCCGCCGTTTTCCGGCGTCGTCGTGGGGCAGGTGACCGAGGTCGAAGCCCACCCCGGGGCCCCCAAGCTCAGTCTCTGCACGGTCGACGATGGCTCGGGCGCGCCGATGCCCGTGGTCTGCGGTGCGCCCAATGTGCGCGTCGGTATGAAGGCGCCGTTCGCCCGCGTGGGCGCCGTATTGCCGGACGGCACCCGCATTGCCCGCACCGAGGTGCGCGGCGTCACCTCCGAGGGCATGCTGTGCTCGGCCGCTGAGCTCGGGCTGGCCGAGTCGTCCGACGGCCTGATGGCGCTCGCGGACGATGCGCCGTTGGGCACGGACCTGCGTACCCACGCCACGCTCGACGATCGCATACTCGATATCGAGCTGACGCCGGATCGTGGCGACTGCCTCTCGATCGCCGGCGTCGCGCGCGACCTCGGCGCGCGCTATCGCCAGAACGCGGTGGGCCCGCCAATCGAGCCCGTGCCCGCGGCCATCGAGACGCGCCAGCCGGTCGACGTGCAGGCGAGCGATGCCTGCCCGCGCTATTGCGGCCGGGTGATCGAGGGCGTCGACCCGCAGGCGCCCACGCCCGACTGGATGGCCGAGCGCCTGCGCCGCGGCGGCGTCCGCCCGATCTCTGTGCTGGTCGACATCACCAACTACGTGATGCTCGAGCTGGGCCAGCCCATGCACGCCTTCGACCGTGACCGCCTGCGTGGTGACGTTCAGGTGCGCTGGTCGCAGGCCGGCGAGACGATTGCCCTGTTGGACGAGCGCAGTGTCACGACGGACGAGCGCACGCTGGTGATCGCCGATGACCGCGGTCCGATTGCGCTCGCTGGCATCATGGGCGGCGCCGAGACCGCGGTGGGCGATGCCAGCGCCAACATCTTCCTGGAAAGCGCCTGCTTCCTGCCCTGGGCTCTGGCCGGCAGGGCACGCCATTACACCGCCCACACCGATTCCTCGCACCGCTTCGAGCGGGGCGTGGACTTCGCGCTGGCGCCGCAGGCGATCGAGCGTGCCACGGCCTTGATCCTCGAGATCGCCGGGGGGCGGCCCGGAGCGGCGGTGGACACGGTCGACGAGTCCCGGCTTCCTGCGCGCGAGCCGATCGAGCTGCGCAGCGAGCGTATCCGGCGCCTGCTGGGCTTCGAGATCGCGGCAGGGGAGGTCGAGGCCACGCTGACGGCGCTCGGGCTCATCGCCGAGCGCACTGAGCGCGGCTGGCGTGTGACGCCGCCGAGCTGGCGCTACGATCTCGCCCTCGAGGCCGACGTGATCGAGGAGATCGTACGGGTCCACGGTTGCGATCGCGTGCCGCGCACCCAGCCGCAGCATACCGCGCGTATCGGCGCCGGCTCGGAGCAGGATGTCCCGCTCGCCCGCTTGCGCCAGACGCTGGTCGAGCGTGGCTGGTTCGAGGCGGTCACCTATTCGTTCGTCGACCCGGCGCTGCAGGAGCAGTTCGATCCCGGGGTCGAGCCGTTGCCCCTGGCGAATCCGATTGCGTCGGACATGTCGGTCATGCGCACGCATCTGTGGCCTGGGCTGATCAAGGCATTACGGCACAATCGTAATCGACAGATCGAGCGTGTGCGCCTGTTCGAGACCGGGCTGCGCTTCGTGCCGCAGGCGGATGCCGAAGGCGGTCTGGCTCAGATTCCGGCGTTGGCGGGCATTGCCGACGGACCGGTCTGGCCGGAGCAATGGGATGCGCCCACGCGTCCGGTGGATTTCTACGACCTCAAGGGCGATCTCGAGGCCTTGCTCGCGCACGCCGGCCCCGATCGCTTCGCCTTCGTGTCGGCCGAGCACCCGGCGTTGCATCCGGGCCAATCGGCCCGTATCGAGGCGGACGGAGCGCCCTGCGGCTGGATCGGCACGCTCCATCCGCGACTGCAGCAAACGCTGGATCTGGCTACGGCGCCGCTCCTGTTCGAGGTCGACCTGGCGGCCGTTGCGCGTGCGCCGCTGCCGGCCCCGGGCGCGGTGTCGAAATTCCCCTCGATCCGGCGCGACCTGGCCGTGATCGTCGACGAGAGCGTCACGGCCGGGGCGGTCCAGGACACCGTGCGCGAGGCGGCGCCGCCGGAACTGCAGGACGCCTTCGTGTTCGACGTGTACCGCGGACGCGGGATCGATTCCGGTCGAAAAAGCCTCGCTTTGGGGTTGATTTTACAGGGGTCGTCGCGCACGCTAACCGACGACGAGGTCGAAGCCGCCAGCGCGCGGATCCTGTCCCACCTGCAAACTACCTACGGCGCAACGTTGCGGGAGTAGCCGATGGCACTCACCAAGGCGCGAATGGCAGAAACGCTGTTCGAGGATTTGGGCCTGAACAAGCGCGAGGCGAAAGAGCTCGTCGAACTGTTCTTCGAGGAGATTCGCAATACGCTGGCGTCGGGCGATGACGTGAAGCTCTCGGGCTTCGGCAATTTCGTATTGCGGACGAAGAACCGGCGGCCCGGCCGGAATCCCAAGACGGGCGAGGAAATCCCGATTTCGGCCCGCCGCGTGGTCACATTCCGCCCCGGGCAGAAACTCAAGGCGCGGGTGGAAGCCTATGCTGGAAGCGAGCAATAACAACGAACTGGCGCCGATACCGAACAAACGCTACTTCACTATCGGCGAAGTGAGCGAACTCTGCGCGGTGAAGCCGCACGTCTTGCGGTACTGGGAGCAGGAATTCCCGGACCTCAAGCCGGTCAAGCGCCGCGGCAATCGGCGTTATTATCAGCGCCACGACGTGATGCTGATTCGTCAAATCCGCAGCCTGTTGTACGAGCAGGGTTTTACCATCGGCGGTGCGCGCCAGCAGCTCGCCGGCGAGGAGGCCAAGGAAGACGTCTCCCAGAGCCAGCAGGTCGTGCGCCAGTTCCGCGCCGAGCTAGAAGGCCTGCTCAAGGTCCTCAAGGGCTGAGGGGCCCGTACCGCTGCGCTCGTGGATCGGCGGTTTCCGCCCGACAGCGTCACGCGGTGATACGGCTGCGGGTTCCCATGCGACGGCGATTTGGGCTATTCTCGTGCGTTCGGTCGGGGCGTAGCGCAGGCTGGTAGCGCACCTGCATGGGGCGCAGGAGGTCGGAGGTTCAAATCCTCTCGCCCCGACCACTCATTTCAAGGACTTACGGCACCCGCTTCGGCCCGTATCCCGCCGAGTCCGGCATCGTCACAGGTTGCTCCGGAGCCTCGCAGCGGCGGCCGGGGAGGACGGACTACCGGCGGACGCGCCGTCCGATAGACACCGGCTGGAACCGGGTCGGTCCAACCGATGCAGACCGGGTCCTCAGCAGATCCCCGGCACCTCTCAATCCGCCTGCTGGTGGTCCGGCTATCGCGGGGCATCGCATTCAAATCCCTCCACCTGGCAGCGCCCCAAAAGGCGTCGCTCGGATGCTGTCCGTTCCCAGAATCGCTCTTTGTCCGTCCCTCAGGGGGCGAGGATGCGGATCCTTCTCCCGAGGAGGTACCGGTACCAGGGCAGGTCTTCCCACTGGATGCGGAGATCCGGATACCGGGGCTCGTCCTTCGGGCGCGGCGAGTAATAGCAGTCGCGGAGGAAGTCGATCAGCACGCGCTCGCTGACATCCACTTTCTTGGCCCTACGGGGCGACCGAACGGTGTAAACCGCTTCGTGAGTAACTTCATCGGGATCGGGGCAGTGGATGTCCGCGCGGTCGAAGAAGATCTGAAGGGCCACCTTGAGCCTCATGGAGCGCGCCAAGCCCTCCCTCCGGATTTTTGCTCCGACGAGATCGCGCATCTGGTCGAGCGAAAGATCCCGCCGGGCTTTGCTCACCGTCATCTCGGCGAAGAAAGGAGCCTCTCCGACGACCGGATTGTAGAGCCCCCTGAGTAGATCGAATGGCCGGGTCAGAGTAAGGCTGTTGAAAGGGATAGCGGTGGATCGCTTGTGCTCGAGCTTTCGCATGGTTATCCCCGCTCTTGCGTCGTTTAGTCCGCCGAATAGCGTGGCGCGGCGCTAGAATGTGAGAGACGCTTGTACGAGATGGTCATCGCGACAAAAGGGTCCGGATCGAATGCGCCGGGTTTTCCTGTTCGTGTATTCGGCCTGCTCGGGTGAAGCTCCCCGGGGAAGAAATCTCGTCTGCCCGAAAAGGGGTTCGCGAGGCAGATTTCAAGGACACGCACGCATGTCCGGGCCCTGCGGGTCGACCGACTCAGCGTTCGAAAGCCGTCGGGCCACCGGGAGTCCCCGGGCTTCTCCTGGAGAGTGGTTCCTGATGGTTGTCTAGTCACTATTCGGGCGGGCGTCAATGTTGCGGATCCGGCCGTTGGCGCGAGGGACCGTCGGCCCGCGCGCTCGGCCGGCGGATGCGTGGGCCGAGCATCCCGGACCCATAGCGACCCTCCCCCTAGGGCCTCGTAACCCATCCCGCGATCGCCGCGGCGGGAGCCTGTGAGGCGCAACGCCGCATTGCGCCACACAGGCCTCGCCCCGAAGGGTTGTGGCCCGCAATCCGGGCCGCGCTGCGTTGCTCGTCACTCGTGTAGTGCCGCTACGCTCGCTCCTCGCGCCTTGCGGGGCCCGGATTGGGGCCACAACGCGACAACCAGCTAGGCCTCGTGTCGGCGTTGCGGCGACCGTGGGCGACCGGTGCGCAGGAGGTCGGAGGTTCAAATCCTCTCGCCACGACCACTCTCATGCTCCTTCCGCTCGATCTCTGCCCTCGCAGTTCCTCCGCGCAATCCTCGCTCGGGCCCCGGCAGCCTTGGCAGACTGGCCGCGGCTGCTAGTGTCCTGTTTCGTACCTTCTTGGCGCGGTCTCGGCGATGCGGCGCCTGGTGCACGCGCCGACGAGCCGGCGCGCTGCATGGCTCGGTGAGAAGCATTGGCCGCGCGTCAAGGCAGTGGTCTCGGCGAAATGAGCGGCGGGGGCGGCAAGCATGGCGGCAGGGATTACGGACGTCCTCGAGGACATCGCGCAGCAGGCGCATGAGGATCGGCTTTCCGCCGGCGATATCGTGGGCGCCTTTGAGCACCGCGGCTTCGGTCCCTTGTTGCTCGCGCCGGGTCTGCTGGCACTGTTGCCGACCGGTGCCGTGCCGGGCGTCCCCACGGTCGTGGGGTTACTGATCGTGCTGGTCGCTGGGCAGATGATTCTTGGCCGGGATGCGCCGTGGATTCCGCAGCGCTTGCGTGACGCATCCATCCAGGCGAGCAAGTACCAGCGGGTCTATCAAAAGGTTGCGCCGGTCACGCGCGCCATCGACAAGGTCCTGCGGCCCCGCCTGGGCGTGCTCGTGCGGCCGCCGGCCCCGCGGCTGATCGCCATCGTCTGCGTCGTGCTGGCGCTTTCCATGGCACCGCTCGAACTGATTCCCTTCATGGGCGCCGTGCCCGCGCTGGTCATCAGCTTGCTCGGGCTCGGGCTCACCGCCGAGGACGGGGTCGTGGTCGCGCTGGGGCTCGCGATTCTGATTCTCGGCGTGACCGGGGGGCCGGCGTGGTTGCTGTAGGACGCACCCGCGCCGGGCGCGAGTGGGGTCCGCTTGCAGGCCCTAGCCGGGTCCGGACATGCGCCGGCCCCGGCGCGTCGAGAATGGGCAGGATCGCCCATTTTCAACATCCTGTTAGAATGGCCGCAGCAGGAAGCGCCGGGTGCCGAAGACGAGGCCGATCACGCCCGCCAGCAACGTATACGCGTCGCCGCGCCGGAAGTAGAACTTCTCGGCCCAGGTGACGCGTTTCTCCGAGTGGCCGCGGGCGGCCGGCAGCACGCGGGGGATCCAGCCCCAGGCGCCGTCGCCAATCAGCACGCGGTTCCAGGTGATGCCGTTACGCTCCTCGACATTGGCCAGCAGCATCAGCTCGCCGCGACTGACTTCCATCAGGCCACTCGCGCGCAACGAGGGCACGAAGCGGACCGTCGCCTGCTGTGCCTGTACCTCGACGAAGATGTGCCGCGACTCGTAGAGCGGCTTGCTCCACCACTCGCTCTGCGCGATCGTCGGCACGGAGGTGAGCGAGGCGCACAGCAATAGCCCGGCCGTGAACCCGGCGCCGCCATGGACCAGTCGTGGGACCCACAAGGGCAGGGTGCGCACCCGGTTGAGCACCCAGCCCAGCCCGACCAGGGCCGCCCCGGCGACGAAGGGGACGTACCAGTACGATTGCAGGGCGCGCAGGGGGTTGAGCGCGATCAGCGCAATCCATTCGCTATCCGACAGCAGATAGCGTCCATACCAGTAATACAGCAGGTACAGCCCGCCGAGCGTGATCAGCCCGTAGAGCGCCACGGCCGCGCGTTGCGGCCCGGCCAGGGGCAGCAGACTCTCGGGGCCGACTTCGGCGGCGTAGTCCTCGCAGGAGGTCCACTCGCAATCCCATACCTGTACCGGACGGCTGCGCCCGCGTGTCCGTTGCTTGCCGCGCTCGTGGATGGCGTACTCGGTCCGGTCCAGGCGTCCGGCGGTCGTATCCGACAGCAGGATTTGATCGCCATCGGCCAAGGCCTCGAGGCGCGCGGCCAGGTTGACCACGTCGCCGAAGACGTCGCGGCGCTCGACCAGCGCCGTGCCCGTGTGCATCCCGATGCGCACGTGCAGGTCGAATCCGTCCTGGGTCCGGCGGCGCGCGAGCTGCTGCTGGATGGCGATCGCGGCACGGACGGCGTCATCCGGGCTGCGGAATAGCGCCATGATCGAATCGCCAATGGTCTTGATGATGCGCCCGCGGAAGTGGCGTACCACCGGGAAAACCAGGCGGTTGTGATAATCGATCATCAGGCGGCCCTGAAGGTCGCCGTGCTGGTCCCAGTAGCGCGTCGAGCCCTCGATGTCCGTGAACAGCACGGTCACCTCGCGCTGGGCGCTGAGAATGGAGCGCGATAACGCGCTGACGGGTCCGTACGGGTGGCCGCGGGAATTCACTGGGAAGTGGCTCCCGCGCGCTGGTGTCGTCGCAGCGATACGGCGGCGGCTCGTCGGCGCGCGCAGCCGGGAGCGGGCAGCGCGTAGCGGCGATTGGATCGCGCCTGCGCGATCCGGGATGCACGTTGCATACGGAAGCGCGTGCGCGGCGGTCGCGCGATGAGCATGGGTATTGGCAAGCGGTGCGAGCCCGCCCCGATGGGGATCGGCCCCCGGGGCGTACGGATTCATTGAGCCCCGGGAGCCCCGGGAGCCGGCATCGGCGCTGAGTCTACCAAACTCGTCGAGCGCTGCCGGGCTGCCGCCCGGCACGCCGGGCTTCGATCGTCCGGCCGGACTCCCGGTTCCTGATGTTTCATTGCCTCACGATGCGGCGGTATAGCTCATCGGCGCGCCTGGCGCACCGCTCACGACGCGAGACTCGTCATGACGGGAGTCGCGGCGCATGGTTATCATGCAAGGTGATGCACCGCCCCCGCGCGGGCAGCCCCCCGCTTCCAGGATCCCCCATGGCTCAGTCGCGCCGCCTGCAGCTCATCGTGCCGGGGCTACTCGGGCCCGTGCCGGACCCGCAAGCACTGGCCGCGCTCGCACCGGAGCCGCCGGCGCTCACGCGGCTGCTTGCGCGCGCCGATGTCTCGCACGACCGGGTCGCCGGGGGCGAGGCTGCGGTCTGCGCGGCCTTCGGCCTCGACGGGCCGCCGTGGCCGGTCGCGGCCGCGGCCCGGGCGGGCGAGGCGGACGCGGGCGCGTCCGCGGACGATGCGCGCTGGTGGTTGCGTGCCGACCCGGTGCACCTGCGGGTCGATGCCAGTCAAGCGCGCCTGTTCGGCGGCTACGCCCTCGCGCTGCAGGCGCAGGAGGCGCAGCAGCTGGTCGACGCGCTGAACGCGCATTTTGCGGCCGACGGACTGTGTTTTGCGGCGCCTGCGCCGGACCGCTGGTATCTCGGGCTGAATGCGCCGGTGCAGCTCGAGACCCATTCGCCCGCCGAGGTCGTCGGGCGCAATGTGGACGCGTTCATGCCGACGGGGGAGGACGCCCGGTCCTGGCGGACGCGCCTGAACGAAGCGCAGATGCTGCTGCACGACGCCCCTGTGAACGCCCAGCGTCAGCGCGCGGGCGCGCTACCGGTCAACAGTGTCTGGCTTTGGGGTGGCGGGTGGATGCCGCATCCGCGCCCGGCGCCGTTCGAGGTCGTGGCGGCGGCCGATCCGCTGACACGCGGATTCGCGCGACTGGCCGCGGCCGAGTCGGGAACCGGCCTTCCGCGCCTGGCGGACGAGGTCGCCAGCGCCGGCGCATGGCAACCGCGGCCCGGCAGCTCGCTCGTGGTGGACTGGCGCTTGCGCGATCCATTGCTGCACGGCGAGCCGGAGGCCTGGATCGAGGCGCTGCAGGCCCTCGAGACGGACTGGATGGCGCCGCTGCTCGATCGCCTGCAGGCCGGCACATTCGACCAGCTCGAGATCGATCCGGCCGACGGGCGCCGGTTCCGTATCTCCCGGCGCGGGCTACGCCGCTTCTGGCGGCGCAGGCGTTCCTGGGCCGCATGGCTCGGGCAGGGCTCGTGAAGGCACCCGCGGTCATCCGCTGGCGCACCGCGCTCGCCGAGCCTTTGGCCGATCTACATCCGGTACTTGCGCGCGTGCTGGCGGCACGCGGGGTGACCTGCGCACAGGACCTCGACGCCTCGTTGGCCGAGTTGCCCCGTCCCCAGCTCGCCGACGTCGATGCGGCGGTGGGGCGATTGGCCCGCGCCCGCGCAGCGGGCGAGCGGATTCTGCTGGTGGGCGATTTCGATGCCGACGGCGCCACCAGCGTCGCGCTCGCGGTACGCGGCCTGCGCGCCCTCGGCTATGCCGCGATCGATTATCTGGTGCCCAATCGCTTCGAATACGGCTATGGCCTGACGCCGGAGCTGGTGGCGGTCGCCGCCGAGCGCGGTCCCGATCTCATCGTCACGGTCGACAACGGTGTATCCAGCCACGAGGGCGTTGCGGCAGCGGCCGGCCGCGGCATCGACACCGTCATCACCGACCACCATCTGCCCGGCGCCGATCTCCCCCAGGCGGGGGCGGTGGTCAACCCGAGTCGCGCGGACTGCCCGTTCCCGTGCAAGGACCTCGCCGGTGTCGGCGTGATGTTCTACCTGCTGATCGCGCTGCGCTCGCATCTGCTCGAGCAGGGCGTTTTCAGCGGGCAGCCGCCGGCGTTGGCCGAGTTGCTGGATCTGGTCGCCCTGGGCACGATCGCCGATCTGGTCAAGCTCGACCGGACCAATCGCATCCTGGTCGAGCAGGGCCTGCGCCGCATCCGCGCGGGCCGCGCCTCGGCCGGTATCCAGGCGCTGCTGGCGGTCGCGCGGCGCGAGCCCGCGTCGGTCAGCGCCGGCGATCTCAGCTACGCAGTCGCACCGCGGCTGAATGCGGCGGGGCGCCTGGCCGACATGACCGTGGGCGTGGACACGCTGCTGGCCGAGTCGCCTGCGGACGCACAAGCCGCCGCGGCACGCCTGGACGCGCTCAATACGGAACGCCGCCAGATCGAGGGCGAGATGCGCGCGCAGGCCGATGCCGAATTGGCGCGCTTGCGCGAACGGTTCGACGACCAGGCATTGCCGGCAGGCCTCGTGCTGTACGACGAGCGCTGGCATCAGGGCGTGAGCGGTATCCTCGCCGGGCGCGTGCGCGAAGCGGTCCACCGGCCCACGGTCGTGTTCGCGGAAACCGAGGAGGCCGGCCAGCTCAAGGGCTCGGCGCGCTCGGTGCCGGATCTGCACATCCGCGACGTGCTGGCTCGGATCGCCGCCGCCGAGCCGGAGCTGCTCCAGCGCTTCGGCGGCCATGCCATGGCGGCGGGGCTGCAGCTCGACGCGGACCAACTGCCGGCCTTTCGCAAGGCGTTCACCCGCGAGGTCGAGCGTGCCCTTGGCGAGGGTGCGCCGGTGCACGAGATCCAGACCGATGGCGCACTCACGGCCGCGGAGATCACGCTCGCGACGGCCGAGGCGCTGCGCCTCGGCGGCCCCTGGGGCACGGGGTTCCCGGAGCCGCAGTTCGACGGCGAATTCACGGTGACGAAGGCGCGCACGGTCGGTACGCACCACTTGAAGCTCTCGGCCGTGCCGATCGAAGGCGGGGCCGCCGTCGATGCGATGGTGTTCAACGCCGGCGCGGCCCTGCAGCAAGACCCGGGCGAGCGCGTGCGGCTGGTGTATCGTCTCGAGGTCAATGAATACCGCGGCCGGCGTAGCGTCCTCCTGGTCGTCGAGCATCTCGAACGCCTTGCACCCGAGCCGCAGGGCGAGCCCACCGGATAACCCGGCGGCCACGGGCGGATCCGTTGGGCGCCATGCTGATGTATCATGCGCGGTTTTCGATTCAAGCGATTGGAAGAGCGTCCGCATGGCCGAGATCACCACCATCCGCCAGCGCATCAAGGAGCTGCAAGGTCGCCTGGACGACCTGAGGGGGTATCTTTGACTACCCTGGGCAGGCCGAACGTCTAGCCGAGGTCGAGCGCGAGCTGGAGCAACCGGAAGTCTGGAACGAGCCCGATCGCGCCCAGGAGCTGAATCGGGAACGTACGCGCCTGGTGGAGCTCGTCGAGCAGCTCGACAACCACAAGCGGACGCTCGAGGAGGCCAGCGAGCTGCTGGAGATGGCCGAGGCCGAGGGCGATCAGGACACCATCGAGGGCATCGACGGCGATCTCGAGCGTGCCGAGCAGGCGATCGCGCGGCTGGAATTCCGGCGCATGTTCTCCGGCGAGCTCGATGGCAACAACGCCTACCTCGAAATCCAGGCCGGTTCGGGCGGCACCGAGGCTCAGGACTGGGCCCAGATGCTGCTGCGCATGTATTTGCGCTGGGCCGAGGCGCACGGCTTCGAGACCGACATGATCGAGGCCTCAGAGGGCGATGTCGCCGGCCTCAAGAGCGCGACCGTTCACGTCCGCGGCGATCACGCCTTCGGGTGGCTACGCACCGAGACGGGCGTGCACCGGCTGGTGCGCAAGTCGCCGTTCGACTCGGGCAATAGGCGCCACACGTCGTTCGCGTCGGTTTTCGTCTCGCCCGAGATCGACGACTCGTTCGAGGTGGAGATCAATCCGGCCGATCTGCGCATCGACGTGTACCGCGCCAGCGGCGCCGGTGGGCAGCACGTCAATACCACCGAGTCGGCGGTGCGCATCACCCACCAGCCGAGCGGCATCGTCGTGCAATGCCAGAATAGCCGTTCGCAGCACTCGAACCGCGCGACCGCAATGGCCCAGCTACGGGCCAAGCTGTACGAGCTGGAGATGCAGCAGCGCCGCGGGCAGCAGCAGTCGGTGGAGGAGAGCAAGGCCGACATCGGCTGGGGCAGCCAGATCCGTTCCTACGTGCTCGATTCGTCGCGCATCAAGGATCTGCGCACGAGCGTCGAGGTGGGCAATACCCAGGCGGTGCTCGACGGCGGCCTGGACAAGTTCATCGAGGCCAGCCTCAAGGCCGGACTGTGAGCGACAGCTTTATACAAGGCTTCATAAAGGTGTCGTAAGACCCCGCAAAAAGGGCTATCCATGACCGACAGCGACGAGCATTCGCTGATCGCGCAACGCCGTGCCAAGCTCGGTGAGCTACGCGCGAGCGGCAGCGCCTACCCCAACGACTTCCGCCGCGATGCGCTGGCGGCGCCGCTGCACGAGGCCTACGACGGCGCCGATTCCGAGGCGCTCGAGGCCGAGGGCCGGCGCGTCGCGGTGGCCGGCCGCATGATGGCCCAGCGCGTCATGGGCAAGGCCAGCTTCGCCCAGCTGCAGGATATGTCGGGGCGGATCCAGCTATTCGTGCAGCGCGACGCGCTCGGGGCCGAGCCCTACCAGGCGTTCAAGACGCTGGATGTCGGCGACATCCTCGGCGCCGAGGGCACGCTGTTCCATACGAAGACGGGAGAGCTGTCGGTCCGGGTCGAGCGTCTGGTGCTGCTCACGAAGTCGCTGCGGCCGCTGCCGGAGAAATGGCACGGGCTGACCGACCAGGAGGTGCGCTACCGCCAGCGCTACGTCGACCTGCTGATGAACCCGGAGGTGCGCCAGACCTTCCTGCTGCGCTCGCGCATGGTCAGCGCCATCCGCGGCTACCTGGAAGAGCAGGGCTTCCTCGAGGTCGAGACCCCCATGATGCAGGCGATCCCGGGCGGGGCCGCGGCCCGGCCGTTCACCACCCACCACCATGCGCTGGACATGGAGCTATATCTGCGCATCGCGCCCGAGCTCTACCTCAAGCGCCTGGTCGTCGGGGGCCTGGAGAAGGTCTTCGAGGTCAACCGCAACTTCCGCAACGAAGGCCTGTCGACGCGCCACAATCCCGAGTTCACGATGCTCGAGTTCTACCAGGCGTACGTGGACTATCACGCCTGCATCGATCACATCGAGGCGATGCTGAGCCGGCTCGCGCGTGATGTTTTGGGTCAAGAGACGTTCGTAAGTGGCGGCGAAGAGTACAATTTCGCGCAGCCGTTCGAGCGCATGACGCTGCGGCAGGCGGTGCTACGCTTCAACGAGGACATCACCGCCGACGACCTCGCCGATCGCGCCCGTGCGGTGGCGGTCGCCGAGCGCGTGGGCATCGCGGTCGATCCCGAGTGGGGCGCCGGCAAGATCGAGACGGAGATCTTCGAGAAGACCGCCGAGCACCGGCTGCAGGCGCCGACTTTCATCACCGCCTATCCGACCGAGGTCTCCCCCTTGGCCCGGCGCAACGATTCCGATCCGAGCGTCACGGACCGCTTCGAGCTGATCGTCGGCGGGCGCGAGATCGCCAACGGCTTCTCCGAGCTCAACGATCCCGAGGATCAGGCGGAGCGCTTCCGCGCCCAGGTCGAGGCGCGGGATGCCGGCGACGCCGAGGCGATGCACTACGATGCCGACTACATCCGCGCGCTCGAGTACGGCATGCCACCGACCGCCGGCGCCGGCGTCGGCATCGATCGTCTGGTCATGCTGCTGACCGACTCGCCCTCGATCCGAGACGTGGTGCTGTTCCCGCACATGCGCCCGGAGCACGGGACCGAAACCGACCCGACCCCATGAGTCGCGCCCGCGTGGGCGCCGGCGGCCCCATCCGGGCGGGTGCACGCGCGGCGGTCCCCGTCGCGCTCGGCTACGTCGGCATCGGCTTCGCCGCCGGCGTGATCGGAGCGCAGGCCGGGCTGTCGCCGGCCGAGATCACGCTGCTGTCGCTCCTGCTATTCGCCGGCTCGGCGCAATTCGTGTTCGCCGAGCTCTACGCCGGGTCCGCCCTCGCGCTGATCACGACCGTGTTCCTGGTCAACATCCGCCACCTGCTGTACGCGCTCGCCTTCGCCCCGCGCGTGCGCCGGCAGGGGGCCGGCGCACGCTTCTGGATCGGCGCCCAGCTGACCGATGAGACGTTCTCGTTGGGCATGAGCCTGCTGCGGGGACCGCTGACCGACGCGCGCTGGATGGTCGCGCTCAACATGACGGCCTACCTGGCCTGGGTCGGCGGCAATCTCACCGGTGCCCTGGCGGGCCGCGCGGCGGCGGCGATCGATGGGCTCGGTCTGGACTTCGCCCTGGCCGCCATGTTCGCGGCCTTGCTGATGCTGCAGGTGGTCGGGGCGGCGCGCGGGACGCGCGCGGCGGTCGCCGCGGTGGGCGGTTTCGCGGCGCTGATGTATGTGGCGCTCGAATTGTGGCAGAGCCATCCACTGAATCTGCTCGTGGCGACGGTCGCGGCCGCCACGGCCGGCGTGACACTGGGACCGCCGGGCGCGGCCGATGAGGAGGCGCCGCCGTGACGCTGCGCCTCGAGGTCGTGCTGCTGATTGCCGCGTGCACGCTGGTGACGCTGCTGCCGCGGGTGCTGCCGCTGCTGGGGGCGCGCCGGCTGCGGCTGCCTCCGCTGGCGGTCGCCTGGCTCGGCTATGTGCCCGTGGCCGTGATCGCGGCGCTGCTGGCGGGCGAGATCCTGATTGCCGCTGGCGGTCGCCTCGCCACGCCCGGCGAGCCGCGCCTGCTCGCCGGCGTGCTGACGCTCGCCGTCGCCTTCGCCACGCGTAGCATCATGCTGACTGTGCTCGGGGGCATGGCCAGTTACGCACTCCTATCCGCCATGCTCACGGGCTGAGCTGCAGCGGCGCCGGCCTCGGCGTCGATGACGAACGGGCCTCAACGAAAAAGCCCCGCCGGAGCGGGGCTTTTTCGCAACGACCGTCGCCGCTTACTTGGCGGCCTCGTAGCGGCGGCCGACCTCATCCCAGTTGACCACGTTCCACCAGGCGTCGATGTAGTCCGGGCGCCGGTTCTGGTAGTTGAGATAGTAGGCGTGCTCCCAGACGTCGACACCCAGGATCGGGGTGCCGGCCTTGGGCGCGGTGTCGCGCATCAGCGGCGAATCCTGATTGGGCGTATCGGTGATCTGGAGGCTGCCGCTGCCGTCGACGATCAGCCAGGCCCAGCCGGAGCCGAAGCGCCCAAGGCCGGCCTTCTTGAACGCCTCGCGGAAGGAGGCGAAGTCGTTCCAGCCCTTGTCGATCGCGTCGGCCAGCGCGCCGGCGGGTTCGCCGCCGCCGTTGGGACTCATGATCTTCCAGAAGAAATCATGGTTGGCGTGGCCGCCGCCGTTGTTGCGCACGGCCGTCTGGATCTCCGAGGGCAGGGCGCCGATCTCCGAGATGAGTGCCTCGACGGGCTTCTCCGCGAGCTCCGGATGCTTCTCCAGAGCGGCGTTGAGATTCGTGACGTAGGTGTTGTGATGCTTGCCGTGATGGATCTCCATCGTGGTGGCATCGATATGCGGTGCGAGCGCGTCGTACGCATAGGGCAGCTGCGGCAATTCGTGCGCCATTGCTCCCTCCTCCATGTCGCGGTGGGTAAAGAAACCTCCGTTGCGCCGTGCCGGGCATTGCTACAGCGCTGCGCAAGCGAAAGGGTCCTATGGAGGCTGTCCGGGAAACCTGGAATCCGCAGTTCCCGAGCAGCCGGCTCCTCGCCGGAACGCCGCCGGCGTATGTGCGGGCGTCGGATCGGCGATTCAACCCTTCACTAGTAAACGGCGGACTATGCCATATCGCCGGGGCCCGAGTCGGCGTGCGCGCGCGTCACTTCGGTGAATGCGTGCGCGGCGTTACTGAGCGTACGCCCGATGCGGTGGACAAGGCCGAGGCGGCGATGGATCTCGATGCCGGGAATGGCGACCTCGACCAAGTCGGGCAGCGCCAGGGTGCGCGGCAGTGCCGACCAGCCCAGCCCGATCGAAACCATCATCTTGATCGTCTCGAGATAGTTGGTTTCGAGCGTCACGCGCAGGCGGATGCCGTAGGGACGCAAGGCCTCGTTGAGCAGGCGGCGCGTGAAGGTGGTCGGGGCCGGCAGGATCGCGCCGTGCTCGGCCAGCCTCGGGGCGGTCGGCTGCGCGAGGCGCGCGAGCGGGTGATCCGGCGCAGCGACCAGCGCCAGCGGGTCGGGCCATACGGTTTCCGTCGCGAGTGTTTCCGGTGGTGCTTCGGGCAGGGTGACCACGGCCAGTTCCAGGTCGCCGCGCTCGACGGCGAAGCAGGCCTGCTCCGAATCCATGAAGTGCAGGTCCAGCTCCACCTCGGGGTATTGCGATGAGAACGTGCGTAGCACGGGTGGCAGTCGGTGCAGGCCGACGTGATGGCTGGTGGCAATGCGCAGCCGTCCGCCAACCGTGCCTTGCAGGTCCGCCACCGCCTGACGGCTGGCCTCGAGCTCGGCCAGGACCCGCCGGGCATGGGTCAACAGGGCCTCGCCCGCCTCGGTCAGGCGGACGCTGCGACCCATACGGTCGAACAACCGTGCATTGAGCTCGTCCTCCAGCCCCGAGACCCGCTTGCTCACGGCGGGCTGGGTCAAAAAGAGGGTATCCGCCGCGCGCGAGAACGAGCCGCCCTCGGCCACCGCGATGAAGGTCTGTAACGAGGCGATTTCCATGGGGGAGCGTCATTCCCTTCGAGAATTTTTTCTATGATAATAATGAATTGGCGTAATGAAACAGTCGAGCGTTATCCTTCTGCGTCACTGGAGCGGATCCGTGACGCGCATAAAGTGCAAGGGGCACGGCATGGCCGGTAAGACGCTGTACGACAAGATCTGGGACCAGCACGTGGTGCGGGAGCAGGGCGAGGACTCGGCCTTGCTCTACATCGATCGCCACATGGTCCATGAGGTCACTTCGCCGCAGGCGTTCGAGGGGCTGCGCCTGGCCGGGCGCGCCCCCTGGCGTACGGGCTCGGTCCTGGCCACGGCCGATCACAACGTCCCTACGGCCGGGCGCACCGGCGGCATTCGCGATGCGCTCTCGCGCACGCAGGTCGAGGCGCTGGACCAGAACTGCGGCGAATACGGCATCCGCCTATTCGGCATGGGCGACATGCGCCAGGGCATCGTGCACGTGATCGGTCCGGAGCAGGGCGCCACCCTGCCGGGCATGACCATCGTCTGCGGCGATTCGCACACGGCCACCCACGGCGCCTTCGGCGCCCTGGCGTTCGGCATCGGCACCTCCGAGGTCGAGCATGTCCTCGCGACGCAGTGCCTGATGCAGCACAAGGCCAAGAACATGCGCGTCCGGGTCGACGGCGAGCTCCGGCCCGGGGTCACCGCCAAGGACGTGATGCTGGCCATCATCGGGCATATCGGTACGGCCGGCGGCACGGGGCACACGGTCGAATTCGCCGGCGACGTCATCCGTTCGCTGTCCATGGAAGGGCGCATGACCATCTGCAACATGGCCATCGAGGCGGGCGCTCGCGCGGGTCTGATGGCCGTGGACGACACCACGATCGAATACATCGAGGGTCGACCCTTCGCGCCGCGCGGCGAGCTGTGGGAGCAGGCCATCGAGAGCTGGCGCGGCCTGCACAGCGATGCCGATGCCGTGTTCGACACCGAGGTGCAGTTGCACGGCGCCGACATCGAGCCGCAGGTGACCTGGGGCACCTCGCCGGAGATGGTGGCGCCCATCGGGGGCGCAGTCCCCGATCCGGCGAGCGAGGCCGATCCGGTCAAGGCCGAGGCCATGCAGCGTGCGCTGGAGTACCAGGGCCTGGCGCCGGGCACGCCGATCGCGGACATCCGGCCCGACAAGATCTTCATCGGCTCCTGTACCAACGCCCGCATCGAGGACCTGCGGGCCGCTGCGTCCGTGGTGCGCGGCCGGCGGGTTGCGCCGACCATCGAACTCGCCATGGTCGTGCCGGGCTCGGGCCTGGTGAAGCACCAGGCCGAGGCCGAGGGGCTGGACGCCGTGTTCAAGGAGGCCGGTTTCGAATGGCGCGAGCCGGGCTGCTCGATGTGCCTCGGCATGAACGAGGACCGGCTGGACCCGGGCGAGCGCTGTGCATCGACCTCGAACCGCAATTTCGAGGGGCGCCAGGGTGCGGGAGGCCGAACGCATCTGGTGAGTCCGGAGATGGCGGCGGGCGCGGCGGTGGCCGGCCGCTTCGTCGATGTGCGCGAGATCAGCGACCGGAGGCATTGAACGCTATGGAGCCCTTCACCAAGGTTACCGGCCTGGTCGCGCCGCTCGATCGCTCGAACATCGACACCGACGCGATCATCCCGAAGCAGTACCTGAAGTCGATCCGCAAGACCGGCTTCGGGCCGAATCTGTTCGACGACTGGCGCTATCTCGAAAGCGGCGAGGCCGACCAGGACGCCGCGCAACGCCAGCCGAATCCGGATTTCGTGCTCAATCAGCCGCTCTATGCCGGCGCCGAGATCCTGCTGACGCGGGAGAACTTCGGCTGCGGCTCCTCGCGCGAGCACGCCGTCTGGGCCCTGACCGACTTCGGCTTCCGCGCGGTCATCGCGCCGAGCTTCGCGGACATCTTTTACAACAACAGCTTCAAGAATGGGCTGTTGCCGGTGCGGCTGGACCACGCCACGGTCGAGCGATTGATGCGCGCGACCGAGGCGACCGAAGGCTATCGTCTGACGGTCGATCTGGAGCAGTGCCAGGTCGTCACGCCGGAGGGCGACGCCTTCGGCTTCGAGGTCGACGAGTTCCGCCGCCAGTGCCTGCTGGATGGTCTGGACGATATCGCGCTGACCCTGCAGCACGCCGACGAAATCCGTACCTACGAAGCCCGCCGCCGCCGCGAGGCCCCGTGGCTGTTCCAATAACGGCGCTTCCAATGAGCGGCGCCAAAGAGAACCACGGATGAACACGGATAAACACGGATTGTTCATGAGCAAGCACCCAGAAGCCCTTGCTGAGGTCGGGTGCCGGATACGCTCATGATACGAGCGATCAGTAGTAGCACGGTCATCGTGGCCGACGCGATCCGATCCGTGCTTATCCGTGTTCATCCGTGGTTTTGAATAACGACTAGGAAACGGTACATGAGTCATCGGATTGCATTGCTGCCCGGCGACGGGGTCGGGGTGGAGATCGTGGCCGAGGCGGAGAAGCTGCTGGCGGCTTTGAGCGAGCGCTTCGGGCTGGCGGTCGAGTGTGAGCGCGCCCCTGTCGGCGGCGCGGGCGTCGATGCGGCGGGCCAGGCGCTGCCCGATGCCACGCTGCGCCTGGCGCGCGAGGCGGACGCCGTGCTGCTCGGTGCGGTCGGCGGACCCAAGTGGGATCAGGAGGCGCGCGAGCGGCGCCCGGAGACGGGGCTGCTGAACCTACGGCGCGAGCTCGAGCTGTTCGCCAATCTACGCCCGGCGATCCTGTATTCCGAGCTCGCCGACGCCTCGGCGCTCAAGCCGGAGCGGGTCGCCGGACTCGATCTGATGATCGTGCGCGAGCTGACCGGGGATATCTACTTCGGCGAGCCGCGCGGGATCGAGACCCTGGCGTCGGGCGAGCGCCGCGGCTACGACACCATGGCCTACAGCGAGTCCGAGATCGAGCGCATCGCGCGGCGCGGATTCGAAATCGCCGCGCGCCGCAGCGGCCGGCTGTGCTCGGTCGACAAGGCGAACGTGCTCGAGACCTCGCAGCTTTGGCGCGAGGTCGTCGAGCGCGTGCATGGCGAGTATCCGCGTGTCGAGCTGTCGCACATGTACGTCGACAACGCCGCGATGCAGCTCGTGCAGGCACCGCGCCAGTTCGACGCGATCGTTACGGGCAACATGTTCGGCGATATACTGTCGGACGCGGCCGCCATGCTCACCGGCTCGATCGGCATGCTGCCGTCGGCCTCGCTCGACGCTGCGGGCAAGGGGATGTACGAGCCAGTGCACGGATCGGCGCCCGACATCGCCGGCCAGAGCATGGTCAATCCCATGGCCATGCTGCTGTCGACGGCGATGATGCTGCGCTATTCGCTCGACGCCGGCGAGCTAGCCGACCGCGTCGAGCGCGCCGTGGGCCAAGTGCTCGCCGACGGCGTGCGCACGGCCGACATCGCCGGCGACGGCCCTGCGGTCTCGACCAGCGCCATGGCCGACGCGGTCATCGCCGCGCTCGAATGAATGAGAGCCACGGATGAACACGGATCAACACGGATCGGATCGCTGCCGCTCCTGAGAGGGGCGGAGCTTCGCTGTTCCGGTGATGCATATGCAGGTCGGAACCGATCAGCCGGCGTCCTTAGCACTCCACATCCGTGTTCATCTGTGTTCATCCGTGGTTCCTAAGATGTCTCAAATACATGCATAGCGAGTCTCTGAAATGGCGAGCAAGTACAACGTTGCGGTAGTGGGGGCGACCGGCGTGGTCGGAGAGACCATGCTGCAGTTGCTGGCAGAGCGGAAGTTCCCGGCGGAGAGCGTCACGGCGCTGGCGAGCAGCCGCTCGGCGGGCAGTGACGTGTCCTTCGGCAACCGGACGATCACGGTGCAGGACCTGGCCGAGTTCGATTTCAAGGATACGGATATCGCGCTGTTCTCGGCCGGCGGTTCGATTTCCGCCGAGCATGCGCCGCGCGCGGCGGCGGCCGGGTGCGTGGTGATCGACAACACCTCGCACTTCCGCAACGACGCCGACATTCCGCTGATCGTGCCGGAGGTCAACCCGCACGCGGTCGCCGGTTACACGCAGCGCAATATCATCGCGAATCCGAATTGCTCGACGATCCAGATGCTGGTCGCACTCAAGCCGATCGACGACGCGGCCGTCATCGAACGGGTCAACGTGGCGACCTACCAGGCCGTCTCGGGCACGGGCAAGGACGCAGTGGAAGAGCTGGCCACCCAGAGCGCCAACCTGCTGAGCGGCAAGCCGATCGAATGCGCTGCCTATCCCAAGCAGATCGCGTTCAACGCACTGCCGCACATCGATTCGTTCCAGGATAATGGCTACACGCGCGAAGAGATGAAGATGGTCTGGGAGACGCAGAAGATCTTCGAGCGCGAATCGATCCTGGTGAACCCGACCACCGTGCGCGTTCCGGTGTTCTACGGCCACTCGGAGGCCGTGCATATCGAGACGCGCGAGGCGCTGACTGCCGAGCAGGCGCGCGATTTACTGTCGCGTGCCCCCGGCGTTAGTGTCGTCGACGAGCGCCAGGACGGTGGCTATCCCACGGCGGTGACCGACGGTGCGGACCGCGACGAGGTGTTCGTCGGCCGAATCCGCGAAGATATCTCCCACCCGCGCGGGCTGGATATGTGGGTGGTCTCGGACAACGTGCGCAAGGGCGCGGCGCTCAACAGCATCCAGATTGCGGAGCTGTTGATAAAAGAGTACATCTAGCGGGCATTTAGGCTGCCTTTGTTAATGTGACTTCTTTAAAGTATATTCTGAAAAGGCAGCCTTATTCCCTGCCTGTTGTGCTAGGGTTTGGCGGATTACCAGGGCGCGGCGTGGCCGACTGGATGCCGCGCCGCCAACCCTAATACTAAGAAGGGGCGACCTCCGTGCGACGACTGGCCCTGGCTCCGACTCTCGTCTGCGCCTTCCTGAGCCCGCCCGCGGCCTTCGCGCTGGGGGTCGGCGAGATCGAGCTACAATCGGCCCTCAATCAGCCGCTCGATGCGGAAATCCCGCTGCGCGGCGTATCCGCCGACGCGACCGAGGACATCATCGTGACCTTGGCCTCGGAGGAAGCCTTCCGCGAGGTCGGTCTCTCGCGTCCCTATTCACTGACCCAGCTCGAATTCGACGTCCGCACGCGCGAAGGCACGCCCTTCATCGAAGTCCGTAGCCGCGAGCCCATCGCCGAGCCGTTCCTCAATTTCCTGATCGAGGTCGACGGCCCCGACGGTAACCTGCTGCGCGAGTACACCGTGCTGCTGGACCCGCCCGTGTTCGCCAGCGATGACTCATCGGCGGCCGAAGGCGATGCGGCGCCAGCCGAAAGCGGGGATGACATCCCGGCCGACGACCCGGCCATGAGCGGACAGATCGGGGCGGCACCGTCCGCGCAGTCCGACGCGGGGCAAGGCATGGCGGGGCAGACGCC
Organism: uncultured Ectothiorhodospiraceae bacterium; assembly: GCA_964625925.1. Lineage (GTDB taxonomy): Bacteria > Pseudomonadota > Gammaproteobacteria > XJ16 > Halofilaceae > Halofilum. The sequence goes on from CAZVBX010000019.1 coordinate 30,945, forward strand.
GGAGCGCCAGTCCGAGCCGGCCTCGGCAGCGAGCGACGGGCCGATCCCGTCGGCGGATCCGGTCGAGGCGGAGGAAGCGGGCCCCGCGGCCGCTGCGCCCGAGAGCGAAGAGGAAGGCGACGGCGAGTTCGGGGACACCCCGCTTTTCCTCGAGGTCGCCCGCCGGGAAGAGGAGGCCGAGCGCCGCGCACGCGAAGCGCGTAGGGCCGAGCAGCAGTCCGAATCGGAGTCGGAGTCCCAGGCCGAGGTCGAGGCACAGGCGGAGGCCACACGCTCCACGTCGGCTGACGCGCCGAGCGGGCCCGACGAGTACGGCGAGGTGGACGAGGGCGAGGCCCTGTGGGACATCGCCGAGCAGCTACGCCGCGATGACACGACGGTGCAGCAGATGATGCTGGCGCTGCTGCGTTATAACCCCGAGGCGTTCGAGAGCGGCAACATCAACCGCCTGAAGGAGGGCTACGTCCTGCAGGTGCCGGATGCCGACGAGGCCCGATCGGTCTCGGCCCAGCAGGCGATTGCCCGGGTGCGCGAGCAAAACGGGCTCTGGCGCGAATGGCGCGACTCCATCGGCCAGGGGCAGGCGACCCAGGTCGCCTCCGCCGAGCAAGCGCAGGCGCCCGCCGCGGCGCCGGATGATCCGCCGGCGGGCGATGAGCAAACGCCCGCGCCCGAATCAGAGCAGGGCGATAGCCGTCTGGACATTGTCGGCTCCGAGGAAGGCGGCGCTACCAGCGATGAGTCGGCCTCGGCGGCCGCGAGCGGGTCCGGGGCCAGCGAAGAGCTCAAGCTCGCGCGGGAGGAACTGGCCTCCGTCCGTGCCGAGCGCGAGGAACTGGCCGATCGGGTCGCGCAACTCGAGGACACGGTCGACAAGATGGAGCAACTGGTCTCGGTGCGCGAGGATCAGCTGGCCCAGCTCCAGCAGGAGCTACGCGAGCTCGAGGCCGCCGATGATGGCGCCGGCTCCGGGCCAGCCCAGGATCCGGATGCGGCTGCCGCCGGCAGCGGTTCCGGTCCGCAGGATGGCGGCGGCCAGGAAGGCGGCGTTCAGGAAGGCGGCGGTCAGGAAGGCGGCCAGGAAGGCGGCCAGGAAGGCGGCCAGGAAGGCGGCCAGGAAGGCGGCCAGGAAG
>CAZVBX010000019.1:32177-36397 GCA_964625925.1 uncultured Ectothiorhodospiraceae bacterium
CAGGAAGGCGGCCAGGAAGGCGGCCAGGAAGGCGGCCAGGAAGGCGGCCAGGAAGGCGGCCAGGACGATGGTGCCACGGGTGCCAATGGTCAGGGTGACGATGTCGCTGCCGCCGACGAAGCTGCCACGGCCGCGTCACCGTCGGACAGCGCGGCGGATGCCTCCGAGGCCGAGACCAGCGCCAGCGACGAGCAGCGGGAGATCTCCACCACCCCGACCGATGCCCCCGAGCGCGGCTGGCTGGACACCGTATTCGGCGTATTCGCGGGCATCGGGGCGGCTATCTCGGGCGCCGCTGCGAGCGTCATGGGCGGGGGCCTGGTCGCGCAGCTCCTGCTCGGCGGAGCCGGGTTGGCGGTACTGGCGCTCGGGATGGTGCTCGTGCGCCGGCGCCGTGCGCAGAAGGCCGCCGAGGAAGAAGAGCTGGCCGCCGGCATTGCGGCCGCGCAAGCGGGTGAAGCCGATACGGCTGCTCCGAGCCCGGCCGCAACCGAAACGGCCCTGGGGGACGCCGCCTCTGACTCGATCGACGAGGCGCCCAGTAGCCTCTTCGACGAGGATCTCGACCTCTCCGACCTGGAGACGGACACCGCGGCGAGCGCCGACGGCAGCGACGGCGGGGAGAAGGACGAGACGGTCGACGAGGCCGAGGTCTATCTCGCCTACGGTCTGCATCAGCAGGCCGAGGACCTGTTGCGGCTGGCGCTGCAGGAGCACCCCCAGCGGGCGGACTACCACGAAAAGCTGCTGGAGACGCTGTTTGCTGCCGGTAAATCGGACGAATTCGTCGCCGCGGCCGGCGAATTCCGCCAGCAGGTCGGCGAGCCGCCGGCGGCGGCATGGCAGCGCGTCGCCGCCATGGGCCAGCAGATCGCGCCCGACAGCGCCGTGTTCAGCGGTGCAAGCGGGGCGGCGGCGAGCGTCGCCGCTGCGGCTGCGCCCGGCGAGACCACCGGTGGCGACGACCTCGACTTCGATCTCGACCTGGGCACTGCCGACAGCGCGGCCAGCGGCGAGGATCTGCCCGACTCCCCGCTGAGCGAAGGCGCCGCCGGCCGGGACCTCGACGAGGCCGTTGCGCCGGCGTCAAGCGCCGGCAATGAGGGCAATACCGATGACGATCTCGTTTTCGACCTGAGCGATCTGGACGAAGCGCAACCGGGTGAGGCGGCGTCTTCGGAGGCGCCCGCGACCGCGGGCTCATCGGATTACGACCACGGCCTGGACTTCGATGCCACCGATCTCGGCGGCGCCAGCAGCTCCGGTGGGGACAGCGCTGCACCGGCCGCCGCAACGGCAACGGAACCGAACGAGCCCGAAGGACTCGACTTCGACATCGGTGATTTGGGCGACCTCGACAGTGGGAGCGAATCCGGCAGTGCCGAGGCGCCTGCCGCCGAGCCCAAAACTGCGGATGTCGATGATGACCTCGCGTTCTCGCTCGAGGATGCACTCGGACTCGACGACAGCGACGACAGCGACGACACGGGAACGAGCCCGTCGGACAACGAGTTCGACTTCAGTGACCTCGAAAGTGCGCTCGAATCCACCGACAGCGGTGAGTCCGCAGCAGGTACGGACGCGGGCCTCGACGAGTCCCTCGATCTGGACACGGGCGATGACGCGACCGAGGTCGTGGACTTCGATCTCGGCGCCTTCGAAGAGGGCGTGGCGGAATCCGCCGGACCGGGCGAACAGCCGGCAGGCGGCGTCGCGAGCGCGGACGCCGGCGAGACGGACGAGGATCTCGCGACCATGATTGATCTGGCCAAGGCCTATATCGACATGGGCGATGCCGAGAGTGCGAGCAATGCGCTGGAAGAGGTCATCGCCGGCGGCAGCGAGGAGCAACGGGCCGAAGCACGCAGCCTGCTCGAGACAGTGCAGTAGCGCAGCCGAGCGGATGGGCGCGTCAGCGAGCGGCTTCGGCCGCGCGGGTCGGCTGCGGTGCGCGTAGCCTGCTGCGTCGAATACGACGGCACCGGTTTTCAGGGCTGGCAGATCCAGTCGGCCGGCTGCCGCACGGTGCAGGGCGAGGTCGAAGCCGCGCTTGCGCGCGTTGCCGACGAGCCGGTCCGCACCGTCTGCGCCGGGCGCACCGATACCGGCGTCCACGCCACGCGGCAGGTCATCCATTTCGACACCGCGGCCGCCCGGCCCGAACGGGCGTGGGTGATGGGGGCTACCGCGCATCTGCCGGCCGATGCCGCCATCCGCTGGGCGCGGCCGGTCGCGGACGACTTTCACGCCCGCTTCAGCACGGTCGATCGGCTGTACCGCTATGTGGTGGTCGAGGGCGCGAGTCGCCCGGCGCTGTGGCGTGCCCGGCTGGCCTGGTCGGCGCAGTCGCTCGATGTCGCGGCGATGCGGGCGGCGGCCTCGCATCTGGTGGGCCAGCACGATTTCAGCGCCTTCCGCAGCTCGGCCTGTCAGGCGCGCGATCCGGTCCGCAGCGTGCATTCGGTCGAGGTGGCGCGTCGCCAGGGCGTCGTCGCCATCGACATCCGCGCCAACGCATTCCTGCACAACATGGTGCGTATCGTCGCCGGTACGCTGCTCGCGGTCGGCCGCAGCGAGCGCTCCCCGGCATGGCTCGGTGAGCTGCTCGCTGGCCGCGATCGCACACGCGGTGGCGCGACGGCGCCGGCCCACGGGCTCTACTTCCTCGGGCCGAGTTACCCACCACGCTTCGGTCTGCCGGCCCGCGGAGAGCCACCGCCGCCGCTCATCGGCGACCACGACGGCTGAGTCCCCTCAGGCCTAGTCGGCGACCGCGGAGCGGGCCCGATGTGGTAGGCTGAGCAGTCTTGCAAGTCACGGATCGGCACGGGCCCGCCCGCCGTATATCGATGAGCCCCACGCGAATCAAGATCTGCGGTACGACGCGTCCGGAGGATGCGCGCAGTGCGGCGCACTGGGGCGCGGACGCCATCGGCCTGGTGTTCCATCCGGCGAGCGCGCGCGCAGTGGAGATCGAGACGGCGCGCGCCATCGTGCGGGCATCGCCGCCGTTTTTGACCGTGGTCGGGCTGTTCTTGGACGCGGAGCCTGAACGGGTCCGGACCGTGCTCGACGCGGTGGCGCTCGACGCCCTGCAGTTCCACGGCAGCGAGTCGCCCGAATACTGCCGCGCCTTCGGCCGGCCGTACGTCAAAGCGGTTGGCATGGCGGGCGGCGCCGACGTGACCGCCATGGCCGCGAACTACCCGGATGCGCGCGGCTTGCTGGTCGACAGCCACGCGGTGGGCGAGGCCGGCGGTACCGGCCAGTCCTTCGCCTGGGAACGGCTTCCCGCTCAACGGGCGTTCGGGCTGATTCTAGCGGGCGGCCTTGCGCCGGAGAACGTCGCCGGCGCCGTCGCCCGGGTCCGGCCGGACGCCGTGGACGTAAGCACCGGCGTGGAACAGTCCCGTGGCATCAAGGATGATGACCGTATTCGCGAATTCATCGAGGAGGTACGACGTGGCGACCGCAATCGAGCCTGAGCGCCGGGTCATGCCGGACGAGCGTGGCCACTTCGGCCCCTACGGCGGCGTGTTCGTGGCCGAGACGCTGATGGCGCCGCTGACCGAGCTGCGCGAAGCGTACGATCATCTGCGCGAGGACGCCGATTTCCAGGCCGAGCTCTCCTGGATGTTCAAGCACTTCGTCGGCCGCCCGAGTCCGCTCTATTATGCGCGGCGTTGGTCGGAGGAGCTCGGCGGCGCGCGCATCTATCTCAAGCGCGAGGACCTCGATCACACCGGTGCGCACAAGATCAACAACACCGTCGGCCAGGCGCTGGTCGCCAAGTACATGGGCAAGCAGCGCGTCATCGCCGAGACTGGCGCGGGTCAGCACGGCGTGGCGACGGCGACCGTGGCGGCGCGGCTCGGCATGGAGTGCGTGGTCTACATGGGCGCCGAGGACGTCGAACGCCAGGAGACCAACGCCTTCCGCATGCGCCTGCTCGGGGCCGAGGTGGTGCCGGTCGATGCGGGCACGCGCACGCTCAAGGACGCGCTCAACGAGGCCATGCGCGACTGGGTGGCCAACGTCGATACGACCTATTACATCATCGGCACGGTCGCCGGGCCGCATCCCTATCCGGCCATGGTGCGCGACTTCCATCGGGTGATCGGGCTGGAGACGCGCGAGCAGATGGCCGAGCAGGAGGGGCGGCTGCCCGATGCGCTGGTCGCCTGCGTCGGCGGCGGCTCGAACGCGATCGGGCTGTTCCA
>CAZVBX010000020.1:0-35440 GCA_964625925.1 uncultured Ectothiorhodospiraceae bacterium
TGCAGAAGGGCTCGTCGCTCCAGAGGATGTGCTCGTACATGTCGTCGGTGGCGATGACGACGTCCGGATAGCGCGCCAGCACCTCGCCCAGCGCGGCGAGCTCGTCGGCGCTGTAGGCCATGCCGGTCGGGTTGGAGGGGCTGTTGAGCACGACCAGGCGGGTCTGCGGCGTCAGCGCCTGCTCGAGTTGCGCGGCCGTGATCTTGTAGCGCTGGTCGGCGCCGGCCGCGACGATCACCGGCTTGCCGCCGGCGAGCAGGGTCATGTCCGGGTAGGACACCCAATAGGGCGCCGGTATGACGACCTCGTCGCCCGGGTTCAGCAGCGCCTGCGCCAGGTTGTAGAAGCTCTGCTTGCCGCCGCAGGAGACCAGGATCTGCTCGGGCTTGTACTCGATGCCGTTGTCGCGGTGGAACTTGTCCACGATCGCCTGCTTGAGTTCGGCCGTGCCGTCGACCGCGGTGTACTTGGTCTGGCCCCCGTCGATCGCGGCGATCGCGGCCTCTTTGATGTGGCGCGGCGTATCGAAGTCGGGCTCGCCGGCGCCGAGGCCGATGATGTCGCGGCCCTGGGCCTTGAGCGAGCCGGCCAGCGCGGTCACGGCGAGGGTGGGGGAGGGCTTGATCTGCTGAACGCGGTCGGAGAGCTGCACGGTCACGATGGTATTCCCAGCGAACGGCGGTGATTTATGATGGTGAGTCCGGTGGACCCCCACACGGTTCCAGGCAAGTGCGAGACTCTACCGCCCCATGGCTGACATGTCCAAGCCGCTACGCATCGCCAAGCAGTTCGAGCCGGCCGGCGACCAACCGAACGCGATCGCCCAGTTGAGCGACGGCCTCGACAGCGGGCTGATGTATCAGACGCTGCTGGGCGTTACCGGCTCGGGCAAGACCTTCACCATGGCCAACGTCATCGAGCACGAGCAGCGCCCCGCGCTGATCCTGGCGCACAACAAGACGCTGGCGGCCCAGCTCTACGGAGAGATGAAGGAGTTCTTCCCGGACAACGCGGTCGAGTACTTCGTCTCCTACTATGACTACTACCAGCCCGAGGCCTACGTGCCCTCGTCGGACACCTTCATCGAGAAGGATGCCTCGGTGAACGAGCACATCGAGCAGATGCGCCTGTCGGCGACCAAGGCCCTGCTCGAGCGCCGCGACGTGGTCATCGTGGCCACGGTCTCGGCCATCTACGGCCTGGGCGATCCGCAGGCCTATCTGAAGATGGTGCTGCACCTGGACCGCGGCGACCGCATCGACCAGCGCGAGATCCTGCGCAAACTGGCGGCGATGCAGTACCAGCGCAACGACGTCGAGCTGCAGCGCGGCACCTACCGCGTGCGCGGCGAGGTCATCGACATCCACCCGGCGGAGTCGGACCACGAGGCCATTCGGGTCGAGCTGTTCGACGACGAGGTGGAGAACCTGGCGTTCTTCGATCCGCTGACGGGCGAGGTCCTGCGCAAGGTGCCGCGGCTGACGGTCTATCCGAAGACGCACTACGTGACGCCGCGCGAGCGCCTGCTCGAGGCGATCGAGCACATCAAGGCGGAGCTGACCGAGCAGCTCGAGGCGCTGCGCGCGCAGGACAAGCTGGTCGAGGCGCAGCGCCTGGAGCAGCGCACCCGCTTCGATCTGGAGATGATCAACGAACTCGGCTATTGCTCCGGGATCGAGAACTACTCGCGCTACCTGTCCGGGCGCGGCCCGGGCGAGCCGCCGCCGTGCCTGTTCGACTACCTGCCCAAGGACGCGCTGCTGATCGTCGATGAGAGCCACGTGACCGTCCCCCAGGTCGGCGCCATGTACAAGGGCGATCGCTCGCGCAAGGAGACGCTGGTCAACTACGGCTTCCGGCTGCCCTCGGCGCTGGACAACCGGCCGCTCCAGTTCGAGGAGTTCGAGCGGATGCAGCCGCAGACCATCTTCGTCTCGGCCACGCCGGGGCCCTACGAGGAGCGCAACGCCGACCAGGTGGTCGAGCAGGTGGTGCGCCCGACCGGACTGGTCGACCCAGCGGTCGAGGTGCGGCCTGTGGCCACCCAGGTCGACGACGTGCTGTCGGAGATCAACCGCTGCGCCGAGCGCGACGAGCGGGTGCTGATCACGACGCTGACCAAGAAGATGGCCGAGGACCTGACGGACTACCTCGCCGAGCACAATGTGCGCGTGCGCTATGTGCACTCGGACATCGATACCGTCGAGCGGGTCGAGATCATCCGCGATTTGCGTCTGGGCAAGTTCGACGTGCTCGTGGGCATCAACCTGCTGCGCGAGGGCCTGGACATGCCCGAAGTCGCGCTGGTGGCGATCTTCGATGCCGACAAGGAGGGCTTCCTGCGCGCGGAGCGCTCCCTGATCCAGACCATCGGCCGCGCGGCGCGCCACGTCGAGGGTCGCGCCATCCTCTACGCCGACGAGGTCACCGGGTCGATGAAGCGGGCCATGGACGAGACCGAGCGCCGGCGCGAGAAGCAGCTCGCCTTCAACAAGGAGCACGGCATCACGCCGCAGGGAATTCGCAAGGCCGTGGCCGATATCATGGAAGGCGCGCATGCGGGCGCGCCGGGCACCGCGGAGCGCTTCGCGCAGGTGGCCGAGACGGCGGCTGAATACCAGTCGATGTCGCCCAAGGAGCTGGCCAAGGCAATCGAGGACAAGGAGAAGAAGATGCTCGAGCATGCCCAGAACCTGGAGTTCGAGGAGGCCGCGCGCCTGCGCGACGAGGTTCATAAGCTGCGCGAGCGGGCCTTCGGTGTCGCCGCCGATACGGCTAGCTGAGCATGGGCTGGCCTCCCAACGCGGCGGAAAAGGCCGCCGAACGGCGTACGCGCGAGCTGGTGTACGTCGATGCCTCACCGATCCATGGTTGGGGCCTGTTCGCGCGGGTGTCGATCGAGCGCGGGCTCTACATCGGCTCGTACCTGGGGCCGGCGGCGCAGCGCAACGGCTCGCACGTGCTGTGGATCGAGGCGGACGAAGGCGGTTGGATCGGGCGCCGCGGGCTCAGTCGCCTGCGCTACCTCAATCACAGCGCGCGCCCCAACGCCGAATTCGATGGATTCCACCTGTACGCCCTGCGTACCATCGATCCCGACGAGGAAATCACAATCGATTACCATTGGGACTGACCCGCTGGCCGGACGCCGGCGGCAGGGAGAGCGGTCCATGCGGCGGATAGGCGCGATCCTGGTCTTGCTGGGCAGCCTGCTACTGGCCGTGGGTGCGGCGGCGCCGGCGGATAGCGGCAGCGGCGCGAGCCCGACGGGTCAGGGCCGGGCCATGCTGCTCGAGATCCAGGGAGCGATCGGCCCGGCAACCACCGACTATCTGGCCCGCGCGCTCGAGGACGCCGCCGCAGGCAACACCCGCATCGTCATCATCCGCCTCAACACCCCGGGCGGGCTGGTGGTCGCCACGCGCGACATCGTCCAAGCCATCCGTACCGCGCCCGTTCCCGTAGCCGTGTGGGTGTCCCCGGAAGGCGCCCAGGCCGCCAGCGCGGGCACCTATATCCTCTACGCCAGTCATCTCGCCGCGAGGGCGCCGGCGACCAATGTCGGCGCGGCCACGCCGGTGAGCATGGGCGGGGGCGCGCCCACGCCCGGGGGCGAGCAACCCAGCGATGGCGGCGGCAACGGTCAGGGCCCGAACGGCCAGGGCGGCGATCAGGAAGGCGGCCAGGGAAGCGGTCAGGACGAACAGCCGGCGGGGCAGAACGGCGGCCAGGGCGCGCGCTCGCCCGGCGAGCAGAAGGCGATCAACGACGCGGCCGCATGGCTGCGCAGCCTGGCCCAGGAGAGTGGCCGCAACGCCGAGTGGGCCGAGCGCGCCGTGCGTGAGGCCGCCAGCCTGACGGCGCAGGAGGCGGTCGAACGCAATGTCGCCGAGCTCACGGCCAGTTCGGTGGGCGATCTGCTGAACCAGGCCGACGGCCGCACGGTGACGGTCGGCGGTGAACCGATCACGCTGGCGACGGCGGATCTGGCGGTCGATCGCCGCGCGCCCGGCTGGCGCAGCGAGCTGCTGGCGGTCATCACCAACCCGACCGTCGCCTACCTGTTGCTCATGGTCGGGATCTACGGCCTGCTGCTCGAGGGCTATAACCCCGGTTCGCTCGTGCCTGGCACCATCGGCGGCATCTCGCTGCTGCTCGGACTCTACGCCTTGCAGATGCTGCCGGTGAATTACGCCGGATTGCTGTTGATCGTGCTCGGCATCCTGCTGATGATCTCCGAGGCCTTCGCGCCGAGCTTCGGCATCCTCGGCATCGGTGGCGCCGTAGCGATGGTCATCGGCTCGATCATCCTGATGGACACCGACGTGCCCGGCTTCACCATCGATACCGGCGCGATCACGGCCATGGCCTTGTTCAGCACCGCCGTGATGGGCGGGCTCGTCTGGCTCGCGGTCAGGTCCTTGCGCATGCCCGTGGTCAGCGGCAGCCAGGAGATCGCCGATGCGCGCGGGCAGGTGATCGAGCCGGTGGATGCCGAGCGCGGCCAAGTCCTGCTGCTGGGCGAGCGTTGGCAGGCACGCAGCAACCAGCCCATACCGGCGGGCCGCACGGTCCGCGTCGTCTCAAGGAACGGCCTCGTCCTGCGGGTCGAGGCGGACCCGAACTCGGAGGAGTAGTCATGGCAATCGCTTGGGGCATCATCATTGCGCTTATTCTCGTCTTTCTGGCGAGTGCGCTCCGCATCCTGCGCGAGTACGAACGCGGCGTCGTGTTCACGCTCGGGCGCTTCTCCGGGGTGAAGGGTCCGGGCCTGATCATCGTCATCCCGCTCATCCAGACGGTGGAGCGGGTGGATCTGCGCGTGATCACGATGGACGTGCCGAGCCAGGACGTGATCTCGCGCGACAACGTGTCGGTCAAGGTCAACGCCGTGGTCTACTTCCGCGTCGTCGATGCGCAGAACGCGATCATCAACGTCGAGCACTTCTACAATGCGACCAGCCAGCTCGCCCAGACGACCTTGCGCTCGGTGCTGGGCAAGCACGACCTCGACGAGATGCTCTCCGAGCGCGACAAGTTGAACAGCGACATCCAGACGATCCTGGATACGCACACGGATCAATGGGGCATCAAGGTCGCCAATGTGGAGATCAAGCATGTCGACATCGACGAGAGCATGATCCGCGCGATCGCCCAGCAGGCGGAGGCCGAGCGCGCGCGGCGCAGCCGGGTCATCAACGCCGAGGGCGAGCTGCAGGCGGCCGAGAATCTGGTCAAGGCGGCCACGCGCCTGGGCGAGGATCCGCGCGCCATTCAGTTGCGCTACCTGCAGACGCTGCAGTCGATCAGTCAGGACAACGCCAAGACCATCGTCTTCCCGATGCCCATGGATCTGCTCGATCAACTCGGCAACGTCGCCGGCACACGCGCGGCCACCGGGCAGGGGAGTTCCTCGTGAGTGGCACCGAGTGCCTCGGTCGGGCGGAAGCCCGACCGACGACTGGGGGAAAGCGCATCGCGAAGCTGTAGGTCGGACTTCGGTGCGGCCGAACGGGCGGGGCGCGCTCGGCGTGCAATGCCGCGCGCGGCGGGCCGGGCCGCCGTTCTCGCCCCGGATGCGGCTACTTTCTCAGACGGCCTCGGCCTGCTGCGCCGCGGCCAGCAACCGACTGCGTCCGAGGATCAGTCTCAGCCGCGTGCCACCGCACTGGCGCCAGAGCACGGCCGAGCGGATGCCTGATAGCAGCAGGGCGCGCACCCGATTGGCCGTGGCCGGGTTTTCCAGGAAACGCGATTCGCCGCGCACCATCACCTTGGGCTTGAGCGTGCTGAGCGTCTCGCCGTAGAGGTCGGCCAGGCGCGCGACCACGTTGTCGTGCGTGGCGGAGAAATGATCCCGCTGCCGGCAGGCGGCCTCGAGTCCTTCGCGCAGGGTGTCGACCAGGTCGCTGCGGCGCATGAGCTTGCGCTCCAGGTGGAGCAGCGTGGCGGCGTAGCGCGTCGCTTCGAGATCGCGCGTGCCGTCTCCGGCGCCGAGCTGGCTACGCAGGGTGCTCAGCGCGGCCCGGCGACAGTCCGCGCCGCCATAGACCTCGTCGACACCCGCGGCCTCGATCACGAACACGGGGTGCAGGGCGCAGGCGAACTGCGCTTCGTCGACGCGGCCCTCGCGCGCCAGCTCGCGCACGAGACGGCAGCATTGCATCAGGCCGGACAGAGCGATGACCTGGTTGCGCAGGGATTTCTCCATCGATGGATTCGCGCTTGTGATGAGGGCTCGGCCCACCGACCGGGGCGGTCGGGCGGGCGTGGCGGCGCGCAGTCTAGCAGGATGCCCGGCGTAAACGGGTGGATCGTTTGGCCCGGGCCGCGGATCAGCCTCGTTCGACGGCGCGGGCCGGCGCCGACGCGGATCCGTTCAGCGCGTGGGCGATCACCGCCCCGCCGAGGCAGCGCTCGTCCTGATAGAACACGGCCGATTGCCCGGGCGTGACCGCCCGGATCGGCTGCTCGAAATGGACGCGCAGGGCGCCGCCGTCGGCTGCTTCGATACGGCAGGGCACGGGCCGCTGACGGTAGCGCACCTGGATCTCGGCGCTGCAGGGCAGCGCCGGTGGCGCCTCCGCTAGCCAGTGGGCGGTCTCCGTGCGCAGCCCGTGGGCGCGCAGCCAGGGGTGGTCGTGGCCCTGACCGACGACGAGCACGTTGCGCGCGAGGTCCTTGGCCAGCACGTACCAGGGCTGGCCGGGCGCGCCGGCACCGCCGCCGATACCCAGTCCCTGGCGCTGACCCAGGGTGTAGTACATCAGCCCGCCGTGCTCGCCCAGGTCCTCGCCCTCCGGCGTCTCGATACGGCCCGGCTGCGCCGGCAGGTACGTCGACAGGAACGCGCGGAAGTGGCGTTCGCCGATGAAGCAGATGCCGGTGCTGTCGGGCCGGTCGTGGTTGCTCAGCCCCGCCGCCTGGGCGCGTCGGCGCACCTCCGCCTTGGTCATGTCGCCGAGCGGGAACTCGGCGTAGCGCAGCGCCTGCGGCTCGATCGCGTGCAGGAAGTAGCTCTGGTCCTTGCCCGGATCGCGCCCGCGCAGCAGCCGCGGCCCCTCGGGGGCATGCGCGACGCGGGCATAGTGGCCGGTGGCGATGGCGTCGGCGCCCAGCCGCCGGGCGTGCTCCAGGAAGGTGCCGAACTTGATCTCGCGGTTGCAGAGGATATCCGGATTGGGCGTGCGCCCGGCGGCGTACTCGGCCAGGAAATGCTCGAACACTCGGTGCCAGTACTCGGCCGTGAAGTCGACCTGCTGCAGGCGGATGCCGAGCTGCTCGCACACGGCGCGCGCCGCCTCGAGATCGTGCGGCACGCTACAGTGGCCGGGATCGTCCGGGTCGTCCCAGTTCTTCATGAACAGCCCGGTCACCCGGTGACCACGCTCCAGCAGGTCGAGCGCGGCCACGGCGGAATCCACACCGCCGGAGATCCCGACGACGACGTGTCGCGCCTGGTTGTCCGATGTTGCGGCCACGTTCATGGGGCGTCGGGATTCGGCGGCAGCGGGGCCTTGGCGAGCCAGGCGTCCAGCCGTTGCACATGGGGCCGGCTGCCATTATCCAGGAACCAGGAGTCGATCGCCCAGCGGCTGCCGCTGCCGCGCTCGATGACGCTCGCGGTCCAGTGCTGGTCGAGGATCCAGATCAGCCGCTTGTGGCGCTCGCCGACGCGGTGCCAGCGGAGGAGCCCACGGTCCGCGAGCGCGTGCAGGTAGGACGCGGTATTGCGCGATTCGTCGAGGCAATCGAGCTGGCCCGCCTGTCCGGCGCCGGCGATGTTTCCGCCGCGGTCGGCGGCCGTGCCGGTGATCGCGCCCACGGCGCTCTCGAGGCGGGCGATGGCGGTGGCCATCCGCTCCCGCTCGGCCCCGGCGCTCGGCGCCGGCTGGGCGAATAGCGCCTGGACGCTGTCCCAGGCGGCGGCCGGGATCAGCAGCCGCATGCTGCGGTCGCAACCATAGCCCCAGCAGACGTTGACCGCCGGCGGCGTCTCGGCGAACGCGGGCGCCGAGCCCACAGCCGCCTGCGGCAAGGCGAGCAGCGCCGCGGTGCCGAATTGCTTCAGTGCGTGCACGGCGACGCCCGCCGGGTCATCCCAAATCCCGCAACAACTCGAGGGGATAATGGCAACCGCGCAGGTAGTCGTCGATGCAGGTGAGCACGAGCGGGCTGCGCAGCTCGCCATCGAGCGCCCGCAGCTCGTCGTAGCGGAGCCAATGCGGCTCGATGATCGGCTCGTCCAGCGGACGCGCCGGATCGCTGCCGTTCAGGGTCCCGCTGAAGGTGACGCGCATGTGCGTCTCGCCGGTGGCCGGATTGAGCCAGCGGTACACCCCGACGAGGCTGCGCGGCTGGAAGTGGGCGCGCGTCTCCTCGAGCACCTCGCGCACGACGGCATTGGCCAGGCTCTCGTCGGGTTCGAGGTGACCCGCCGGTTGGTTGAAGACGCGATGGCCGTCGGCCATTTCCTCCACCACCAGAAAGCGCGCGTCGTCCTCGACGATGGCGGCGACGGTCATGTGCGGGGTCCAGACGCGAGGATGCATGGTGCCGAGTGGGAGCCTGAATGGCACTGACTGTAGCATGCCGCCGCATACGGCGGCAGCGGCCTGCGAGGCGGTCGTCGCTGCCGTATAATGGGCTGATAGCCTTCTGCGCGGGCGGCCGGACGGCGCTCCGAGCGGCGGGAATCTTTCGCGGCACGACGCGGTCGAACGAGCCGAATCCCGCCCGCCCGGCGCCCGGTGCACGGGTTGAAAACGGCGCGGCGAGGCCTACATTACAGGGCAGCGACACGCTGCTGCTGACCGGGGCGAACCCCGACTCCCCGCCAATGGTGAGGCCGCAGCGAGATCGGTAGAATGAGTTCATGAGCGAGCACGATCCCCGACACGGCGAAGACACCGCGGTCGAGAGCTCGGAACCCGAGGTCAAGCAGCCGCCGCTGTACAAGGTGGTGCTGCTGAACGACGACTACACGCCGATGGAATTCGTGGTTCATGTGCTGGAGCATTTCTTCCGCATGGATCGCGAACAGGCGACACAGGTCATGTTGCACGTGCACACTCGGGGTAAAGGCGTTTGCGGGGTATTCAGCGCCGATATCGCGGAGACGAAAGTCAATCAGGTAAACCGGTACGCGCGAGAGCACCAGCACCCGCTGCTGTGCTCGATGGAGGAGGCCTAATCAAGGCCCGAGGTCAATCATGCTGAGCAAAGAGCTCGAATTCACGCTCAACAGCGCCTTCAAAGAAGCGCGCGAGCGGCGTTATGAATTTATGACCGTTGAGCACCTGTTGCTGGCTCTGCTCGACAACCCGACCGCCACCTCGGTCCTGCGCGCCTGCGGTGCCGAGATCGAGCGGCTTCGGCGTGCCCTGGAGCAGTTCGTCGAGGAGAACACGCCGTTGCTCGACGGGGACGATGCGCGCGAGACGCAGCCCACGCTGGGCTTCCAGCGAGTCCTGCAGCGCGCGGTGTTCCATGTGCAGTCGGCCGGCAGCAAGGAGGTCACCGGCGCCAACGTGCTGGTGGCCATCTTCGGCGAGCAGGAGTCGCACGCGGTGTATCTGCTGTCCGAGCAGAACATCAGCCGGCTCGACGTGGTGAATTACATCTCGCACGGCATCTCCAAGGTGTCCGGCGAGGAGAGCGAGGACAGCGAGCAGGAGTCCAGCGATAGCGTGGCCGATCAGGGCGACGGTGAGCGTCAGCCGCTCGAGAATTTCGCGACCAATCTGAACGAGAAGGCGCTTGCGGGGGCGATCGATCCGCTGATCGGGCGCGATCCCGAGATCGAGCGCACCACGCAGATTCTCTGCCGCCGGCGCAAGAACAACCCGCTGCTGGTGGGCGAGGCCGGCGTCGGCAAGACCGCCATCGCGGAAGGCCTGGCCAAGCGCATCGTCGAGGGCAACGTGCCCGAGATCCTCGCCGACGCGAAGATCTTCGCGCTCGACATGGGCGCATTGGTCGCCGGCACCAAGTATCGCGGCGACTTCGAGAAGCGCCTCAAGGGCATCCTGGCGCAGCTCAAGAAGGAGAAGCACGCGATCCTGTTCATTGACGAGATCCACACCATCATCGGTGCCGGCGCGGCGTCAGGTGGTGTCATGGATGCGTCGAACCTGATCAAGCCCATGCTCGCCTCGGGCGAGCTCAAGTGCATCGGGTCGACGACGTACCAGGAGTATCGCGGCGTCTTCGAAAAGGACCGGGCGCTGGCGCGTCGCTTCCAGAAGATCGACGTCACCGAGCCCTCGGTCGAGGAGACCATCTCCATCCTCAAGGGCCTCAAGGGCCGCTTCGAGGAATTCCACAGGGTGCGCTTCACCAACGGCGCGCTGCGCTCGGCCGCCGAGCTGTCGGGGCGGTACATCAACGACCGCTATCTGCCCGACAAGGCCATCGACGTGATCGACGAGGCCGGCGCCAACCGGCGTCTGCAGCCGGAGAACAAGCGCAAGAAGACCATCGGGGTCAACGACATCGAGACGGTCATCTCGCGCATGGCGCGCATTCCTGCGCGCAACGTGTCGCGGACGGATCTGTCGGTGCTGCGCACGCTGGATCGCGACCTCAAGATGCTGGTGTTCGGCCAGGACGACGCCATCGACATGCTGGGCTCGGCGATCAAGATGTCGCGCTCCGGCCTGGGCACGCAGGATCGGCCGATCGGCAGCTTCCTGTTCGCCGGCCCGACCGGCGTGGGCAAGACCGAGGTCACGCGCCAGTTGTCCAAGCTCCTCGGCATCGAGCTGCTGCGCTTCGACATGTCAGAGTACATGGAGCGGCATACGGTCTCGCGCCTGATCGGTGCGCCGCCGGGCTATGTCGGCTACGACCAGGGCGGGCTGCTGACCGACGCGGTCATCCAGAATCCGCACGCGGTGCTGCTGCTCGACGAGATCGAGAAGGCGCATCCGGATGTGTTCAACATCCTGCTGCAGGTCATGGATCACGGCACGCTGACCGACAACAATGGCCGCAAGGCGGACTTCCGCAACGTGATCATCGTGATGACCACGAACGCGGGCGCCGAGACGCTGTCGCGCCGCTCGATCGGCTTCCATGCCGGCGAGGAGTCCGGCGATGTGATGGGGGTCATCAACCGCACGTTCACGCCGGAGTTCCGCAACCGGCTCGACTCGATCGTGCAGTTCAAGTCGCTGGACGAGCGCACCATCGCCAACGTGGTGGACAAGTTCATCATCGAGCTGGAGACGCAGCTCGAAGAGAAGCGGGTGTCGCTCCACGTCGACGAGGCGGCCCGGGCTTGGCTGGCTCATCACGGCTACGACCGCTCGATGGGCGCGCGGCCGATGGCGCGGGTCATCCAGGAACAGGTCAAGCGTCCGCTGGCCGACGAGCTGCTGTTCGGCCGGCTCACCCGCGGCGGCCGGGTGAACATCACGACCGACTCCTCCGGCGAGAATCTCTCGCTCGAGGTGGAGGAGCCCGAGGCCGTGCACTGACACGGCCGGGACCGGTCGGTGATCCCAAGGGCGGGCTTCGGCTCGCCCTTTTTCTTTGTGGGGTGGGCGCGCGTGTGTCGTCCGGTCGAGAAACCCGGCATCGGCTGCTGCGCGCGCGACAGCGGCGCATGGGCGCCGTCCGACAGGCGATCGCCCCAACCCCCGTGTGCGTCCCCGAGCGCTCAGTCGCTCGCGTTGCCGCGCTAGCAGCCTGTCGGACTGAGGCGTGGCGCCCGATGACGGAACGAGTGCGGGATGGTCTGATTCATCGGGGTGCTCGGGATGTGGGTACCCATGCGTAACGGGTATCGGATACCGGTGACGGTGCCGGCGATCCCGTGCTCACCCTGGGGTCAGCGCGAACATCCGCTTGATGTTCCAGCTCATCGTCACGAGGCTCCATTCTCCCCTGGCCTTGTCGATTCCACGCAACAGGAACTGATCGAACCCCATCACCGATTTGATGATGCCGAACACCGGTTCCGGCGTGTGCTTGCGCAATGCGTATAGCGCTTTGCCCTCGGGGGTCTTGAGCCGGTGCGCCATCTTCTGCATCGGCGTCGCCGACCCGGGGGGCGCTTCGGGCTCGGGCGCGAACCGCCCACACCAACCCGCGTGATGGCGTTCACGCCCCAGGGCAATCAACGGCTCGATCTCCGCCGCCGTGCAGGCTTCGACATTGGCACCACTCAGATAGCCGTGGTCGGCCAGCAGTTGTTGCGCTTGTCCCAGCTTGCCGGGCAGCGCCATGAGCCGGTCGAGTATGGGCACCAACTGTCGCTTGTCGTTGGCCGCCTGGGTGACGTCGTGGGCGACGACGAACAGACTGTCGGTGGCCACCGCCGCCTGGGCGTTGTAGCACTGTTCAAACCCGCCGCCGGATACCGGCATGATGCGCGAGTCCTCGTCCGTGAGGTTGATCTGCTCCTTGTCGTCCACCGCGCCGCTCGGCGGTTCAGGGGGGCGGCCGGGGGGCTTTCGGCCGGTCTCCTTCTCGCGTTGGGCCCGGGCGTCGAGCTTGGCGTCGTACTCGCTCTGCTCTCGATCGCGGACCCGCGCTTCGATCTTCTCCTTCGCCTCAGCGATCGCCGCCAGGCGCGCCTCGCGCCGTTCGAGTTCCTCCGGGATCGACATGCCGTCCGGCATATCAGCGGCATCGGCGGCCTCGGCCAGTTCCATCAACTGGCGCACTTCGCTATTGAGCTGTTCCTCCAGCTTCTTCGCATGCCCATAGGACAGCGCACTGTGGCGGCTCGCGTTGGCATGCAGCTTCGTCCCATCGAGGGCGACCGTGCCGAGCTTGAGCATGCCCATCGTGTGCGCCATTCCCAGAACCTGGGTGAACAGTCCCTAGCGACGGGCGCGGGGTGATCAGCCCGACAGAGCCGCGTGGCCGCTCGGGGTCGGACTGGAGTCCGGCCTACGGTGGGGCGGCAGCCCTTGGAACTCGGTCGTGGGGAGGGCCATGCGCGAACGCTCGCGCATGCCGGGTGTGGGCCGGATCAGCGGGAACGGTAGGTGATCCGGCCTTTCGACAGGTCGTAAGGCGTGAGCTGAACGGTAACGCGATCCCCGGTCAGGATGCGGATGTAGTGCTTGCGCATCTTGCCGGAGATGTGGGCCGTTACCACGTGCCCATTGTCCAGCTCGACGCGGAACATGGTGTTCGGCAGGGTGTCGATCACCGTGCCGTCCATCTCGATGTGGTCCTCTTTCGCCATCAGCGCTCCAGGGCCCGAACGGATGCAGCCCGGCCGGTTATCCGCGGCAGGGCTGCGCGCCGTCATTATCGATAATTCGGGATGGATCGCAAGGGGCGGGCGCTCCGGGACCGCATATTGCGCCGCGCGCTACGCGATCCGCGGCGGTCTCGGCCGGGGTTGAAACCGCCGTGTGGCGCGGACGCGCGGCTGCACGGGGCACCGCACTCGGCCCCTCAGCCCGCGGCCTGCGTCGTGGCGTCGACGCCGCGCTCGACCCGCGCGGTGAGCTGTTTCATGGCCAGCAGGCTGTCGGCGTTGAAGGACATCGAGGCGATGCCGTGCTGCACCAGGTGCTCGGTGATCTCGGGAAAATCCGAGGGCGCCTGTCCGCAGATGCCGACGTACTTGCCCTCGCGCTGGCAGGCCTCGATCGCGCGATCGATCAGGTAGAGCACCGCGGGGTCGCGCTCGTCGGCGTCGACCAGCGCGCCGGCATCGCGGTCGACGCCGAGTGTGAGCTGGGCGAGATCGTTCGAGCCGATCGAGAGGCCGTCGAAGTCCGCCAGGAACTCGTCTGCGCGCAGCGCATTCGTCGGGATCTCGCACATCAGATAGACATCGAGTCCGTGCACGCCGCGCTCGAGGCCGTGCTCGGCCAGCAGCCCGAGGACACGCCGGCCCTCTTCGGGGGTGCGCACGAACGGCACCATGAGCGCGAGATTGTCCATGCCCATGGTCGTGCGGACCTTGCGCAGGGCCTCGCACTCGAGCGCGAAGGCGTCGCGGAAGGCCGGGTCGAAGTAACGCGCGGCGCCGCGGAAACCCAGCATGGGATTCTCTTCCCCGGGCTCGAACGGCGCGCCGCCGATGAGCGACGCGTACTCGTTCGACTTGAAATCGGACAGCCGCACGATGACGGGCCGCGGATGGAACGCCGCGGCGATCGTGCCGACGCCTTCGGCAATGCGATCGACGAAGAACTGGCGCGCATCGGTGTAACCGGACGCTCGTTGGTCGATGGTCTCGCGTACGGCCGGTTCCGCGCTGTCGTATTCGAGAATGGCGCGCGGATGGATACCGATCGAGTTGCCGATGATGAACTCGAGCCGCGCCAGCCCCACGCCGTCGGACGGCAACAATGAGGCACCGAACGCCTGTCCCGGATCGCCCACGTTGAGCATGAGCTTGGTTGCGGTGGCCTCGATTGCATCCGGGTCGATGCGCTCGCTCGAAAAGCGGAGCGCGCCTTCGTAGATGTAGCCGAGGTCGCCCTCGGCACAGCAGATCGTGACCTCGGTATCGTCGGCTAGGACGGTCGTCGCGTTGTTGCAGCCAACCACCGCCGGAATCCCCAGCTCGCGGGCGATAATGGCGGCGTGACAGGTCCGCCCGCCGCGGTTGGTGACGACAGCGGCGGCGCGTTTCATGACCGGTTCCCAGTCCGGGTCGGTGATGTCGGTGACCAGGATCTCGCCGTCACGCAGTTGGTGCATATCGGCCGCTTCCAGGATCACCCGGGTGCGGCCGACCGCGATACGCCGGCCGACGCTCTTGCCCTGTGTCAGCACCGTGCCGCGCTCGTGCAGCTGAAACGTCTCCTGTGCAGCGGCGCCGTCGGCGCGCGATTGCACGGTCTCCGGACGCGCCTGGACGATGAAGATCTCGCCGGTGTCGCCGTCGCGGGCCCATTCGATATCGACCGGGCGGGGCGCGCCTGCGCGCTCGGAATAATGCCGCTCGATCCGCGCCGCCTGCCGGGCGAGCGCCAATACCGTGGCGTCATCGATGCAGAAGCGCCGCTGATCCTCCGGACGCACGGCCACGTTACGAGTGGAACTGCCACGGACGTTCTCGGACGAATAGATGAGCTTCTGCTCCTTGCTGCCGAGATGGCGCTGCAGAATGGGCGCGAATCCCTCGGCGAGCTTGGGCTTGTGCACGTAGAACTCATCGGGATTGATCGCCCCTTGGACCACGTTCTCGCCCAGACCGTAGGCGGCCGTGATGAACACGGCGTCGCGGAAGCCGCTCTCGGTGTCGAGGGTGAACATCACGCCGGATTCGCCGGCGTCGGCGCGCACCATTTTCTGGACCACGATCGCAAGTGCGACCTCGAGATGGTCGAAGCCGTAATGGCTGCGGTAGGCGATCGCGCGATCGGTGAATAGCGATGCGAACACCGCTTTGCAGGTGGTCGCCAGATTCCGGCGGCCGCGGACGTTGAGATAGCTTTCCTGCTGCCCGGCGAAGGAGGCGTCCGGCAAATCCTCGGCGGTAGCCGAACTGCGGACCGCGACGTCGGGATTGTGGCCGTATTCGGAAGCCAGTTCGCGATACGCGGCCGTGATCGCGTCGCCGAGGTCGGACGGCATTTCGCCATGGACGATCCCGGCCCGGATCATGCCCCCAACGTCGGACAATCGTTGCGTATCGCTGGGATCGAGATCGCGTAGCAAGCGGGCGATCTCCGCGTCGAGCGCGTTGTGGCGGATGTAGTGGCGGAAGGCGTCGGCGGTCACGGTGAAGCCATTGGGCACCCGTACACCGGCCGCGGACAGTTCGCGGTACATGTCGCCGAGGGCGGCGCCCTTGCCACCGACGAGCGCGATGTCGTCGTAGGCGGTGTCAGAAAAGCGCTTGATGAATTCCATAGTGCTGGCCACTCTCTCTTGGGACGTGCTGCAGCGGGCGACTCGGGCTCGCCGCGAGTCTCGGGCCTGACAGCGGGATTGCCCGCTCGGATCGCAACCGCTGGCCCGTTTCGAGGCCGCGCGGCCTCATGTCGAAGATCCGTTTGCATTGGACGTTCGTAGGAGCATAGATCAGCCCCGCGGCGGGGACACCTATGAGCGAGCGGCCGGCTCGTGCGCCCGGCGTTAGCAGGCTGTTGAAAAACAGCCTACTAACGCGGGACAAGGATGTCCCGCTGCCAATCAGGCACGATAAGTGCGCCATTGGCCTACCCGGGTCCGGACATGCGCTGGACCCGGCGCGTTGGAAACGGGCAGGAGAGGCCGTTCTCAGCACCCTGTTAGGGGACGGGCGCTTGCGTGTATCCTCACGTCGCTCGGGCCACGGTGCCCTGAGCGACGACTCGATGGCGAGCGAATGGAACAAGTCCGATCCCAGCCGAGATTTCTCTCGACCGCGGCGCAGCGCGATCTGCCTGGGCTGATGGCGCTGTATGAGGAAAACTACATCCGGTTGCGCAACCTGATGCCGCGTCCGGGGGCGGAGGGGGAACACGTCGTCTCGCACGTGCCCGGTTGTATCGACCTGCATGTGATCGTCGTGCAGCGCTCGCGCTACACGACCACGCTGCGACTCACGTATCGGTTTGAGCAGGACGGCGAGCTGCGCAATGAGCCGGACCTGCACGTGCGGATCCATCACGATGCCCGGACTGCCGAGGCAATGAATCTCAACCTGCCGCGCGGGCGCTATCGCTTCGAGGCTCGCCGGACGCTGCACCGTTCCTGGGAGCGCAACCGCTTCCTGCACAAATGGCTGGGCTACTGCCTGCGCCGCGGGCACTATTTCCCGGCTTCCAGCCACGCCCAGCCCGCCAGCTGCGCATAGGGCCGGCGGCCGGGCGTGGCTGGCTCTAGGAATCTGACCACCCGACAAGTACTGAGTGCGAGCCACAGCGGCCGCTTCTGGCGATCCCTCGGCTCGCATCGGCTCGTTGCCCCGCGCGCTCGCTACCGCGCAGGTTTCGCGGACAGGATGCTAGCGTGCGCCGCCGCGCCGCTTGCGTGGCCGGAATGCGCGCACCGCTCGCCGTAGCCGTCGAAGGCCGTTGGTCGGTGTCTCCGGCCGATAGCGCAGGGCGATGTAGCGCTGCGCGACGCGTCCGAATCCCGGCGCCAGATCGGGTCGCTCCCGGCGCACCCGCTCGGCGAGGTCGCGCGGGCCTTCGCTCGCCGTCGCATCGACGCCGGCCCGACGCAAGCGCGCCAGCGCCCGTAGCCAGGCCCGCTGGGCGGGGTCGCGCGGCGCCTGACGGCCCGCCGTCAGCAACCACACGGCGGCCAGCGCCAAGCCCGCGCTGACGATCGCCAGCACCGCCATGGCATAGCGGCCGACGTCGCCCAGCCCCAGTCGCTGCAGCAGCCGGTGCTGGGCCTCGGGGCCGTAGCCCACGACCACTCGGTTCCAGGTGTGCTGGACCGCGTCCCAGGCCAGGGTGGCCTGCTTGAGCCAGCCCTCGCTGCGCGACATCAGCGGCAGCTGGGTGTCGGCGCCGGCGACACCACCGACGCCGCTGTCGACCCGCTCGCTGGAGACCGCTTGGGTCGGATCCACCCGGGTCCAGCCGCGCTCCGGCAACCACACCTCGGTCCAGGCGTGGGCGTCGGACTGGCGCACCAGCATGTAATCGCCCATGTCGTTGGTCTCGCCGCCGAGATAGCCCGTCACGACGCGTGCCGGGATCCCCGCCGCGCGCATCAGCACGGCGAAAGCGCTGGCGTAGTGCTCGCAGTAGCCGCTCTGGGTGCGGAACAGGAAATCGTCTACCGGCGCGGCGCCGGTCGGCGGCGGGGACAGCGTGTACTCGAACTCGCGTTCGCGGAAATACTCCAGGCCACGCTCGACGATCGCACGCGGCCCGTCGGCCTCGGCGCGCCAGCTGCCGGCGAGCTCCCGCGCCAGCGGGGCGGTCTCCGGCGGCAGCTCGAGCGCCCGCTGGCGCCGGGACGCGGGGAGCTCCGGCTCGAGTCGATACTGCAGCGCCGAGCGCATCTGCAGGCGCCGCACCGATTCGACCTCGTCCGGCGCGAGTAGCTGGTAGCCGGGGGCACGCTCGTGCTCGGCGTCGGCGCCTACGGGCAGGTCGAGCCCGAACAGCCAGCGGCGGTCGTGCGGCGTCAGCATGAGGGTGTACGCGACCGTTTCGCCCGTGATCTCGGGCTCGGCCTGCACGCGCGAGCGCCGCTCGCCCGCCGACCAGGTGCGCCCGTCGAACTGCCAGAACACCGGTCCGCGCCAATAGTAGGGTGGGGCCGGCGGCTCGCCATTGGTAAACTCCACCCGAAAAGCCACCTCGGAGGACTCGATCACGCGCGTGATCGAGCCGGGCGCCATGGTGTCGCTGAGGCCGGTGCGGGCGGCGCCCTCGTTCTGCAGGCCCCATAGCGGCTCGGGCAGCCGCGGAAACAGGACGAACAGCACCAGCATGATCGGCGCGGCCTGGGCGAATAGCCGCAGCGTATGCCACAGCTGCTGGCGCAAGGGCGGACCATTGGGGGCGGCGAGCGTCATCAAGGCGGCCGTGGTCAGACCCGTCGATCCCAGCACCCAGGCGGTGATCCCGATCGACTCGCTGGTCAGGAACACGGAAACGGCCAGGAAATACGCCAAGCAGATCAGCAGTCCGGCATCGCGCGGCGTGCGCGTCTCCAGGAACTTGAGTGCGACCATGGCGGACAGGAAGGCGCCGCCGGCCGTCACGCCCGCGATGGTGTGAAAGCGGGCCAGAATCGCGGCGAAGCACAGGAACACGAGCAGGACCAGCAGCCAGCGCGCGGGCGGCCGTCCGAGTCCGAGCCGCAGCATCAGAGCCGCCGGGATGAGCGCGCTCACCCAGACGGGCAGGTGGGTGGCGTGGGGCAGGGCAGCGACGAGGATCGCCGCCGCCAGCCAGCGCAGCACCGGCGTCGCGAGTGCGTCCGAGCTCATGCCGTGGCGGCTCCGGCCGTTCCGGCGAGGGCCAAGGCCTCCAGGCAGCGGCGGCAATGGTCGGCCCCTATGGCCGGCGCGATGCGGGCATCAGGCAGCCGTAAGCCATAGCTGCGCCGTGCGCGGTCGGCGGCGAGCACCCAGGCGCAGAGCTGCTCCAGCCGCGCCTCGTGGTCGAGGCCCTCGAGGCTGGCCCAGTCGAGCCAGGTATCGTCCGCCGCGGCGGCTTCGAACGCCTTGACGCGCAGCTCGTCGGTTCGGGCCAGCGCCTTCCACGCGATCCGCCGCGGCGAATCGCCGGCACGATACTCGCGCAGGCCGGCGAAATCGTCCTCGCCGCCCGCGCCCGCGCGGCCGGCTTCGGCTCCATCGGCCCAGGGGCGGGTGTAGCCGTGATCGACCGGCGCGGGATAGACCAGGACGCTGACGGCCGGCTCGAGGCGCGACCAGACGCGAAACAGCAGCAACGGCCAGCGCGACGCGACCGTGACGCGCGGCAGCGCCATGCGGCCGCGGTGGGGTGCGTGCCAGGCGAGCCGGATCGGAGCCGGTACCCCGGGCACGACCCGCTCGACCGTCTGGCGGGCGTCCCCCAGGACGAGCTCCACGGCCCAGCGCTCGCGGGCCGTGGCCTCGAGGTCGACCGGGAACTGGGCGGTTTCTCCGGCGAAGATCGCCGGCGGCGGCGCGAAGGTGAAGCGGATGCCCTCGAGATTGCGATAGGTGTCGAGCAGGCCGATTACGCCGCAGCCGGCCAGCAGGAAGGTCAGGGCAAAGCCCAGGCTGGCGCCGTAGTTGAGCGAGCCGAACAGCAGCAGCGCGAGCGTCGCGGCAAACGTGCAGCCCAGTCCGGTCGGCAGGATGAACAGCCGACGGCGCTCCAGGACCACGCGTGGCCCGGCGCTGGCCGTGCGCTGCTGGAACCATCGCTCGACGCGGCTCCGTGTCCACTGCGGCGCGCGGATCGCGGGCAGCGACGGCATCATGGGACGCAGTCTCACGGAACGGCGACGGCCGCCTGCAGCTGTTCGCCCGGAGTCTGCTGCGAAGCGCCGTCGCTCGGCTGCAGGCGGTGGTCGACCACGGGGCCCAGCACGACCTGGATGTCCTCGGGCAGGACGTAGTCCCGGCCGTCGAGCAGCGCCCAGGCGCGGGCGGCCGACAGGATCGCCAGGCCGGCACGCGGCGATAGGCCCGCAGCAAAACGGGCGCTGCTGCGCGAAGCGGCGAGCAGGGCCTGGATGTAGTCGAGCAGGGCACCGGACGCATGCACGGCCTCGGCCGCCGACTGCAGGGCGATGAGTTCCCGCGGGTTCAGGATCGGCTCGAGCTGTTCGACGAGACGGCGCCGATCGCTGCCCGCCAGCAGCTCGCGTTCGGCGCCGTGGCCCGGATAGCCGAGCGTAACGCGCATCAGGAAGCGGTCGAGCTGGGATTCCGGCAGCGGGAAGGTGCCGGCCTGCTCGCGCGGGTTCTGGGTGGCGATCACGAAAAAGGGGTGGCCCAGCGGGCGCGTTTCGCCCTCGATGGTGACCTGCTTCTCCTCCATCGCCTCGAGCAGCGCGCTCTGGGTCTTGGGTGGCGCGCGATTGATCTCGTCGGCCAGCAACAGCTCGGTGAAGACGGGGCCCGGATGGAAGCGGAACGTACCGTTGTCGCGTTCGAAGATGGCGGTGCCGAGCACATCGGCCGGCAGCAGGTCGCTGGTGAATTGGACGCGCCGGTG
Organism: uncultured Ectothiorhodospiraceae bacterium; assembly: GCA_964625925.1. Lineage (GTDB taxonomy): Bacteria > Pseudomonadota > Gammaproteobacteria > XJ16 > Halofilaceae > Halofilum. The sequence goes on from CAZVBX010000020.1 coordinate 20,589, forward strand.
ATCGAGATGCAGCACCCGGGCCAACGTGTGCGCCAGCGTGGTCTTGCCGACCCCGGGGGTATCCTCGATCAGCAGGTGGCCCCGCGCGAGCAGGCAGGTGAGCGCTAGCCGCACCGCGTGGTCTTTGCCGAGGATGACCTGCGAGCAGGCCTGCACCGTGGCTTGCAGGCGCGATGGCGCGGCCACGGCGGTTTGCGAACGTGCGCTCATTGATGGGCTCCGCGTTACCAAGACAATTACAGCATGCCGCGGGGCGATCCGACAGTCGCGCCCCGGCGTGACATGGCCTGGCGGCTGGGCGAATCGGGAACGTTGGCCGCGTCGAAACTCGATCTGAGCCCCGGTGCGGCCGCTGCCGGATGGGCCTCGGCGCTACAGGGCCTGCCCGTGAGTGCAGCGCGAGTCATAGTGAGCCGGGGGCAGGGATGCGACAATAGGAACAGAACGCCCGCTGGGGGACCGCCCGACAAACCGGCGCCGCCGCAAGCGCGGCAAAACAGCGCAATGGGGCGATCGCGCGACGAGCATGGCGGCGAAGGCCGCGCGCGTCGAGCGAACGCCGCAAGGGGCCGCTGTTTGCGCGCGCAGCTGGCGACGGGTTTCTCGGTCCGCCTCCCGGGGCCCCGCGCGTCGCGCGATCCGGACACCCAACTCCAACTCAGTGAGACCCATATGGCGAAAACCTACGACGTCCTGATTATGGGGGCCACGTACGGCTCTCTGCTGGCCATCAAGCTGTCGCTGGCCGGACACAACTGCCGGCTCATCTGCCGGGCGGAGCAGGCGGAGCGGATCAACGCCGAGGGCATTCGCGTGCGAATGCCGGCAAAAGGCCGGGAAGGGCTGCTGGATGTGGATTCGCGCAACGCGCCCGGCGCCGTATCGGCGGCCACGCCGGCCGAGGTGAATCCGGCCGAGTTCGATCTGGTGGCTCTGGCCATGCAGGAGCCGCAGTACAAGTCGCCCGGCGTGCGCGAGCTGACGCAGGCCGTGGCCGAGGCCCGCGTGCCCTGCCTGTCCATTATGAACATGCCGCCGCTGACGTATCTGGCGCGTATCCAGGGCGTGGACGTCGCGGCCCTGCGTGATGCCTACCCTGATCCGACCGTTTGGGATGCCTTCGACCCGGCGCTGATGACCCTCTGCAGCCCCGACCCGCAGGCCTTCCGTCCGCCGGAGGAGTCGGCCAATACGCTCCAGGTCTCGCTGGCGACCAATTTCAAGACGGCGCGCTTCGAGTCGGATGCCCATACGCAGATGCTGCGGGATATCGAAGCGGATATCGAAGCCATCCGCTACGAGAGCGGCGACGGCGCGGTGGAACTGCCGGTGAAGCTCAAGGTGTTCGACTCGGTCTTCGTGCCCATGGCCAAGTGGAGCATGCTGATCACGGGCAACTACCGCTGTGTGCACGAGGATAAAACCATCCCCGTCAACGAGGCGGTCCACTCGGACCTGGAGCGTTCCCGGGTGGTGTACGACTGGGTCCAGGATGTCGTGCGCGGTTTGGGCGCGGCGCCCGAGGATCTGGTGCCGTTCGACAAGTACGCGAGTGCAGCCGAGGCCCTGATCCGGCCGTCGTCGGCAGCGCGAGCCCTGTTCGACGATGCCCAAAATATCGAGCGCGTGGACCGGCTGGTGCAGGCCATCGCCGCGCAGCAGGGCGAGCGGCTGCCCGAGCTCGATGAGGTCGTGCGGCTAGTCGATGCCCGCCTGGAGGCGAACCGGGCCACCGCCACCGCGTAGGGCCCGCTGCGGAAACCCTGCGGCCCGGGCGCAACCCCCCGGGCCGCAGCCCCGTCGATCGGGCTTCAGCCCGGAACGCACCGCACAAAAAAACCGGCGCCAAAGGCGCCGGGGCGGGGGAAGAGCCCGGTCCGCTTCCGTTCGAATGAACGCGTCCCACGCATCCGGGCACTTTCAAGATTGCTCTGATCGCACTACAACATGCTACAGATCTGGTGAGCGTCCGGGTATCCGGTCGATACACGAGAACGGCGGGTGAGATCACCCTAGGGCCTGTTAACCCTTCCCGCGGTCGTCGCGTTGTGGCCCCAACGGGCCCCGCAAGGCGCGAGGATCGAGTGTAGCGGCCCTACACGAGTGACGAGCAACGCAGCGCGGCCCGGATTGGGGGCCACAACCCTTCGGGGCGGGGCCTGTGTGGCGCAATGCGGCGTTGCGCCACACAGGCTCCCGCCGGGGCGATCGCGGGAAGGGTTAACCGGCCCTAGAAGGCCATCCGAGAAACCCGGCGCCCCCTGCGGTAGGGTGACAGCGGTCGTGGCGATCGTTGTCGTCACTCGGATTCGTAACGACAGGCGAGGCGGAGCTTGCCGGCGCATGCGTAGCGCCCAACTTGCGCTGCCGGTCAGTCCGTGGATGCCGGTGACGGGTCCGGATCGGGCACGAATAGGACGTCATCGTGCGGTCGCGCCGGGGCCCAAGCCGGTGCAAAGCCGCGGCCCTCGAGGTGGTCGCGGAGCTCGGGCCATTGAACGCCGCCCCGGTAGACTTCGACCGTGCTGACCTCGACCAGTAGCGCGCGACAGCTGCGCAGAGATTGTTCAGCCCCCTGGAGCGCGCGCAGCTCCGCCCCCTGCAAGTCCATGACCCAGAAATCGCGGTCCGCGGCGTAGATCGCGTGATCAGCGAGCAGCTGGTCGAGGGTCGTCGTGTTCAGCGGTACCCGCTCCATCATGAACAGCTCCTGCTCGGGCCAGAGCGCGTGCGCGTTCATACCGAACTCGTACATCGACGAGCTTTCACCGGAGACGTTGGCCGAGCGGCCAAAGTCGACTGGCCGCCCATCGACGTCTGCGAGCAATGCACAAAGCGCCCCCTGGCCGTCATAGCTGCCCACGTTCTCGGCCAGGCGCCGGTAGATGATCGGGTGGGCCTCCACCCAAGTCACCGGCAGGCGCCGGCGCGCGTACTCGTCGCGCTCTTGTCCGTGATGGGCGCCCAAGTGCAAAACCCCCGTCGCGCGGCGTAAGTGGCCGTCGATGACGGTGTCTCGCTGGTGCCGCTGCTCGTCGGACAAGGGCTGCAGTCCGCCGGCCGATTGCGCCGGGTCGCCCGCGAAGAAATCGTCGTCCATTGTCAGCTCGTACCTGCGCTATGGCTGTCGATGCTACCGAACTTGGGCATTGAATATAGAAACCCGGGTCGCGAAGTTGATCCACTGCCTTTTCAGGAGCCGTTGGGACGCAAATCGGGGGTGGATTGGCGATTTCCGTGGCCGCCGCCTGCACGGCCCATACCGCCGGCGGCGAATCCGCGGGCTCGGCAGAGATGGTTTATCGCTTCGTTAGAACCTGCGGACCGGGCAGCCGGTGCTCGGCGAGGTAAAGCTGCAGGCCGTCGCGTGCATGCCGCGTTGATCCGGGGCGAAAACGGGGGATTGGGAGGTCGGGCGGGCGCTTTGCTCGCCGGGGTCGTCGGTACGGTGCACTGCCGGAGACCTCGGCGAGAGCCCGGGCCAGGAGAAGGTCGGTATCCGCCGCGGCGGTGCAATGCCCGGCGACAGAACGCGGGCGAACCCGCATGGGCCCTACTGTTCGCCGTCCTCGCGCTCGGACGGGCACGGCGCACCGCAGGGCGCGCAGGCACTGGTTTGAGACTGCCGCTGCGTCAGGGCCGTCTCAAAGCCGCCTTCGCCCATGTTGCGGCGGAAGGTGGGGCTGCCAATATGGTCGACCAGGATGGCCACGCCGATCGCGACGAGCACAACCAGCAGGCGCAGCCGGCTATAGACCCGCGCGCCGCTCATGTGTTGCTCAGCGAAAACCAGGGCCGTAGCCGAATGCCGACCAGCGAGCCAAGCCAGGCGGCGGCGAACCAACCCCAGCCATGGACGCTGGCTGAGGCGATGCCGGAGAACATCGCCCCGATGTTGCAGCCGAATGCGAGGCGCGCGCCATAACCCATGGCCAGCCCGCCTAGCACGGCGGCCAGGAGCGAGCGCGGCGGGATGCGCCCGGTACGGGCGCGGTGGAAGCGGCCGGCGAGACCGGCCGCGATCATGGCGCCGAGCAGGATGCCAAAGTTGGTCACCGAGGTGACGTTTACCAGCACGCTATCGGCGAGCGCCATGGCCGGGTAATCCCAGGTCCAGAACTCCCACTGGCTCATGTCCACGCCGACCGCCTGCAGCAGCTTTGCGCCCCAGAGTCCGAAGGCGAAGGTGATCCCCCAGGGATGACCGGACAGAAGCAGCACGGCGAGATTGCCCAGCGCGAGCACGAGCACCGCCCACAGCAGCGGCCATGGACCCTGGAATAGGGGACCCAGCAACCCGCGATCGGGGCCGGCGAACACCCGCCGTTCCACGTCGCCGTGGTGGCGGTGCTCGATGCGCGTGAACCACCACGCGAGCGCGGCGATTACGGCCAGTTGAAGCACGACTGCACCGACGGCGCCGAGCTGCGCGACCAGGCTGATCGGGTCGAAGCCGGGCTGGTCCAGCCACCAGGGCAGATGCATGGTTCCGAGCACGCTGCCGGCAACGAAGGACGCCAGCGTGAGCACCATGCGCACATTGCCGGCGCCCACCGTGAACAGGGTGCCCGAGCCGCAGCCGCCGCCGAGTTGCATCCCTAGCCCAAACAGGAACGCGCCCAGCACCAGCGAGACGCCCACTGGCGCGATCGCGCCGCTAACTGCGGCGCCGGGCTCGCTCATCGCGAGCACCGGAGCGAACAGCACCGAGGCCAGCGCCAACAAGGCCAGCTGCGCGCGCATGGCGGCGCTGCGTTTCTCCACGACGAAGCGGCGCCAGCCGCCGGTGAAGCCGAACGCGCCGTGATAGAGGGCCACGCCCAGGGCTGCGCCGATGAAGAACAGCGCGATCAGAAAAGGCGCCGTCTCCAGCCAGATCAGGCCGCCGAGTAGGGCGAATCCAGCCAGCGCGGCGCCGACGACGAAGCCGTCGACACGGCGTTCGGCGTCGCCGCTCCGAGAGGCTGCGGTGTCGGCCTGAATGGACGTGGATGCCATTGATGCGCGCCGATCAGTTGAAAAGCCAGTCGATGATGCGGCCCAAGCCCCGCCGCTCCGTCTGCAGCGGCCTTGCCTCGTCCTGCGTCCAGTCCGTCATGGAGCCGTCGTACATCGCCACGTTCTCCATCCCGCCGATCTCGGACATGGCGAACCAACCGAGCGCGGCCCAGTTGCCGGTGTTGCAGAACGTCACGGTCTCGCGGTCCTCCACCGAGGCCTGCTGCATCACCGCCTCCAGAGTCTCGCGATCGAGCATGAACGCGGTGCCGTCCTGGGTGAGCTGCTGCTCAGGAAGATTGAGGGCCTCCGGGATGGTGCCGCCGGCGCGCGCGTCGGGGTGCTTGTCGCGGCCGAGGAATTGCTCGGGCGGGCGGTTGTCCACCAGTTGAACGCCGGCGTGCCGCGCTTGCTCCACTTCGGAGGCGTCGGCGATCAATTCGGGCCGGAAATCCGCCTCGAACGAGGCGCCCCAGGCAAGACTGCCGCCTTCTTCCAGGGGATAGCCGGCTTCGCTCCAGGCCTTGTAGCCCCCGTCGAGCACGGCCACCTTGTCATGGCCCAGTATCTTGAAGGTCCAGTACACGCGCGTGGCGCTACCGACGTCGGTGGCGGTCTCGCCCGCGGGCGCGATCACGACCTCGGTGTCGTTGCTGACGCCGAGATTGCCGACATGGATCTCAAGATCGTGCACCGTGGGTAACATGCCCGGAACACCGTCCCGCTCCACGCGCCACCCGTTTCCGGTGTAGCTGCTGTACACGGCACCGGGGATATGGCCCTGCTCGAACTTCTCGACGTCGGTGCCGTCGATCTCGCTGCGAACGTCGACAATCACCATGCCTTCCCGGTCGAGATTCTCGTGCAGCCAGTCGACGGACACGAGCGGGCCGAAGTCATCGGCCTGACTGCTCAGAGGCGCCGCCGCGAGAAGGACGGCGACGGCAAGGTGGCGTATGCGGTTCAGCATGGATCAGCTTCGAATAAGCAGACTGCACAGGATAACAAACCGCACTGTAGGGGGTGCACCTTGATTTCCAAAGCGTTGGGTTAGACCGATTCGTTATTCCCTTATTGAGGGGAGATTTGACCGCCCCCGGGGTCGTCGCTTGCTCCGACCGGCGATAGCCGGCCTCGTGAATGGCCGCTTCCAGAACGTCGGCGACCTGGCCGCGGCGTTGGGCGGGGAACTGCGGGAGTTCGGGGTGCGTGCTGGAGCGGGCGGCGCGCCGGTCTCGCGTACGCCGAAACCCGCTGCGCCGGTATCCGCCGCCTGCGTGCGTAGCACCTCGGGTACGGCGGAGAAGCGGGCGATACGCCGGAGAGTCGAGCGCCCTCTGCAAGCCTTTGGCGGCCGCGACGCGCTCGGCGGGCCACGGACACGGTGGCACGCGGCCTCGTGGGCGCGGATCTGCTGCAGACATCCGCACGCCAATGGTCGGAGATGTCGTACCCGGGTGGCTCGTTCTCGCCAACGGCGAAAGGGTCGCGCGGCCCGTTGTCATCCAGCCGAGGGAAAGTCCGCGGGCGGTGAGTTCCCGGAAGGGACTGGATCGTCTCACTTCAGGGAACGGTGGAACGATCCGGTTTGCGTGGCTTGGAGCGTTCGATGTTCGCCGCCCGGGGGTGGAACGGCGATTGGCCTGAGATTCGGTAGCTGGCGATGGCCTGTTGGCCTTCTTCGGAGAGGAGCCAAGCGATCAGATGTCGCGCGCCGGCTGCGTTAATGTGCGGATGGCGCTCGGGGTTCACCGGGATGGCCGTATAGGGGTTCGCTAAAGGCGGATCGCCTTCGACCAGCAATTCGAGCCCTTGCGGCATCATTGCAAGCCATGTGCCGCGGTCGGTCAGTGCATAGGCCTGCATGGCCGCGGCGGTGTTGAGCGTGACGCCCATGCCGGCACCTAGCTGACGATACCACCCTCCACTTATCCGGGCGGGATCTCTGCCGGCCGCTCGCCAAAGCTCCAGCTCCCGGAAATGCGTGCCGCTGTGATCGCCCCGGGAGGCAAAGGGCGCTTTGGACTCGGCGATGCGTGTCAGCGCCGCCGGCGCGTCGTTCATACCCCGGATGCGGGCGGGATCGGCGCGCGGTCCGACGATGACGAAATCGTTGTGCATCACGCGGTGGCGGGCGAGCCCAAAGCCATCCTCGACGAACTGCTGCTCCGACCTGGGATGGTGTACGAGCAACGCGTCCGCGTCGCCGCGGCGGGCGATCTCCAGGGCTTGGCCCGTGCCGACCGCGACAACCCGGACCTCCACGCCAGTGTCCTTTTCGAACCGCGGCAAGATGTGCCGGTACAAGCCCGCCGCCTCGGGGGTAGTTGCGGACGCCAGGGTCACGGAGTCACCCGCTTGTGCGCCCGCTACGGTTGCAATTGCCAGCGAGAGCGTTAGCCAGCCCCGAAGCCGAATGGGTCGTCGGAGAAGCATTCCGGCTCGAGATGGGCCGCTGTCGCCCGTGCGATCAACTGCCCCGGTCCGCATCAGGTCAGCAGAGTGGCCAATGGGTAGTAAGCCAGCGGTTGCCCCTGCGAGATCCGAGCACGAGTCGCATTGCGTAGCCGTCCACCGCCCTGTTGGGCCAGCGCGGCATCGACAATCCCGCCGTGACATCGCGTGCGAGGACGCGCCCGGCGGCGCTGACAAGTGGAACGGTCTCGGTGGCGTTGGGATTGGGCGGCATCACCGCCGCAAGTGTCGACGCGCGCGCGTCCTCAACGCTCAAAGCGATTGGATTCCATTGTCCGGCAATAGCGTGGTAGGAGCGCTCGGTGTCATGCATCGGGCCTCACTCGCGCGGGCGGGGATGCCCCTCAGTAGCGACGGCGCGTTGATGGAGTCGACCTGCGATTCCCCAGACGCGGGACGCAGCTGCCGGAGAGAGCGCTACCGCCGAATGTCCCCGGGAACGGCTGGACCCATCGAGGCCGGAGTGGTCCACCAGCGAGCAGCGCTGGCAGCACGAGGCTCTCAGCGAGCGCACGGCGATTTACCGGTTAGCGTCACGCCTCGACTCGGTGGTGTCGTCTCGCGGCACGATAGGTCTCCTCCCTTGCTGCTTGCGTCAAATCGCGCTGCGACTGGCGCCCCGGCCGGTCACTCCAGTTCGGCGCGTTCGAGTTCCAGGTACACGCTATAGGCGTTACGCTTGTGCGATGCCTCGAACGCCGGCAGACCCTCGTACTCGGACCAATCCGTCTGCGCGTAGGCCTCCTCGAAGGGGACCCAGTCCCGCACGGCCGCGCCCATGTGCTCGCGCACATCGCTGATATAGCCGTGCGTGAATTCCAGCGCAGGCATCGGATCGGGCGACGCGCGGCCGTGCCCCGGAACCATGAAGCTGGGCTCCATCGATCGCACCTGGTCAATGGCCGCGAGCCATTGGCCGCTATCGACCGATTCGCTGGCGAGAAACGGCACGCGTCCCTCCTGGACGATGTCGCCCGAGAACAGCACGCCTGCGGGCTCGACCATCATCATCGCATCGTCGGGCGCGTGCGCCGGCCCGGCATGTAGCAGGGTGAAGCGGCTGCCGCCCAGCTCGAAGCTCATCTGTGCGTCGAAGGTCGTGTCGGGTGCGACCACGCGCGTGTCTTCGTCGACCCATGGCGCAAGCGCCTCGCGGCGTTGCGCGAGTCGGCGTTCCGCCTGGGCCCCATTCACGTAGTCGCGCGCATGTTCCTGGGCGATGATCTCGGCATCGGTCAGGTCCTGGAATACCTGTAGGCCGTAAACGTGGTCGGCGTGATAATGACTAACGACGACCTTCTTGATCGGCTGGTCCGTGATTTCCCGAATTACTCCCAGCATTGCGGCGCCCAGGCTCGAGGTGCCGAGGGCGTCGAACACCACGACGCCCTCGTTCGTGGCGACGAACCCGGCGTTGGCGGTGTGCCCCTCGTTGGACTGATCCGGCACGCCGGATTGCGCGGGGAGGTAGTACGCGTTCGTATCGCCTAGGCGCTCTGCCTCGACCGCCACGCTGACGGCCGGATAGTCCGCCTCGGGCGACTGGGCACCGGCCAGCGGGGTATGGACTGCGGCCAGGCCCGCCGCCGCCAGCAGCAGGTAACCATTACGGATCTCCCGGGCCATTGCCTTTTCCCTCTCTCCGCGTTCGGCGGGCTGGCACCGCGCGCCGTGGCCGACCCACTCGGAAGTGGCGAATGCCCCCGGGCTCGCAGCCCGATCAACGTCGAGACGAGCGCGTTGTCGCAAGAGTCGCCGATCCGGCGGTAAGGATTCGCGACGTGGCGTGATCGGCTCAGGCGTCGCCTGCAGCGCGATGCCGTCTTGCCGGCGACAGAGCGGCGCGAGACCCCCGGGCCGTGTCTACTCGATTTTGATGTAGGCGAAACCCTGGCTCTGGAGCTCGGCGAGCTGGACCACGCCCGACTCCACGGATTCGACGCCTTCGTAGACCTTGTCCCTGGACAAGCCCACCTGCTCGCGGGTGATGTCACAAAGCTCGAGTTCGACGTCGTAGGAATTCTGCAGGCTCATCAAACGGCCCTTCAAATCCTCTCGGCGCTCCTGCAACGCCTCATCGGCTTCGAAGGGCGTGCCTTCGAGCTTGTCGTCGGTCAGGAAGCGGATCCCGTAGGAATTGAAGACGACACGCACGTCGTGCTCGCGGAGTTCGTTCTGGTAGGTGGACACCATGTTGTAGATGCTGGTGAGCATCGAGCTGAACCGGCGCGGGTCCTTGAAATCCGCATGGTAGACCACCTCGGCGGGTCCTTCCTGGGCCGCCGCCGTCTGCGCCGGCACCGCCGCGCCGGCGACCGTGAGCATGACCATTGCCACGAGGGGGGCGACAAACCCGCCAATCGCATGGCCGAGCATCGAGTCCGGGTTGATGGCGCGCGGTAGCATCATTCATCTCCTGGTGACGCGGATGGGCAAGCTGTCGTTCCGGGTGTCCCGGGCCGCGGTCGGCGACGCTGGTCTGATTGCCCGAACCGTCGGCAGCGCGCCCTGAATAACGATGAGGAGCAGGGCACGCGAGCGCAAAGCATCATACCCCGTGCTCCCGGTGCCTTCCATGGCTCGCTCGTTTCGGGATCTCGGCGCTGGGCCTATTGGTTGACCGGCGAGTCCGGATCCAGGAGATAGGCCATGACGTCGGCGATCTTCTCCTGGGTAAGAATGCCGTTGGCGCCCATACGTGGCATCTTGGTACACGCGAAGAACGCGTGCGGGTTGTAGATGACCTCGTAGGTATACTGCTTCATCTGGTCGCTCGTCCCGCGCGAGCCGTATCCAATCAGGGCCGGGCCGAGGGTGCCGGATCGGTGCGCCTTGTCCGCTTCGAGTGCGTGGCAGTTGATGCACAGGCCGCCGGTTTCATTGGCGCTGTGGTCATCCACATTGTGGCCCACGCGGAAGCCGAAAGCGTTCTCCGCGATGGTCTGACCCCGCTCCCAGTCGCCGAGCTCGATGCCTCCTTCCGGATACTCCATGGACTCCCGTGCGAGTTCAGTCACCTTCGCCGCAGTGGCACTGTCCGGGTTATCACCCTTCAGACGGGAACAGGTCTTCTGCAGCTCGTCCTGCGTTAGGCGCTCTCGCACGGTGGTGCCTTCTTGAGTCTCCATGTCGACATCGAAGCCGTTCGCCTTGAAGATCAGGTGCTCGGCTAGCTCCTCAGGGCTCATGGACGTGTAGTCGACCTCGTCGGCGTCCCCGGCGACGGTAGGTCCGCTGGCAAATGCAAACAGAAACAGCAGAACGAGGGCACAAAGACCCGGATTATGGGGAATCTTGCGACACATGATCAGTTCTCCTCCAGCCTTATTCTTTCGTGATCAGCGCTTCAGGTCCGGCAGGATGGCCGGCTCACCGCGCGCGGCGTCCGTCCAGAAACTGAACATGGCAACGGCTGCATCGGACTGGCGGTTGATCTGGCCCTTGCGCATCTGCCAGTAACAGCCCCGCACACGCTGGTAGGGGCTGCGTACGTTGGAACCCCTGCCTACTCGCTTGGCTGGCCAGGAAACCGCCTTGGTCCACTCCTCGACCATGTCTACGTTGGGCAGCACCGAGCCGCGGATTCGTTCGCCGGTCCCGGTATGGCAGCTGGCACAGCTGAAGTCCATCTTGCTGGAGCGCCGGTAGAACATGACCTCGCCGGCGTCGCGCATCGCCTGTTCCATCGGATGGTCCATCGGCGGGTCCCAGTCGTAGCCGTTCGACCGGGCGGCGACATAAGCCATCATGGCCCGGATTTCCGACCTGTCCTTCAGGGCCGGGTCGTCGGCGGGGAAGCCCTGGATGGTCTTCATGCAGTGCACCAGGCGGGACTCCAGGTGCATAACCCTGTCGGCATCCTCGAAGTACCGTGGCATCTTGGCATAGGCGCCTTCGAGAACACCGGGACCCTGGCCGAAATCACACTGTTGGAGTGACGCGTTATTCGGCCCCCGCTGCTCATTGAACAAGGTCTTCCCGTCGTCGACCACGAAATAGGCAGAGTTGTCGCCCATCATTTGGAGATTCTGTGGACTCTGGGTGAGGTAGTCCGAATCGCTCTGGTCGATGAGCTTGAGCAGAATGTCTTTGGGATCCTCGTTGGTACAGTCGACACATTGGCCGCTGGCGGTCCCCGTAGAGGCCAGTAGGATGAGGAACACGGGAAGCAGCAGTTTCTTGCCGACCCGAAAAGATCTTATTGTCGTATGCATGAGACTCCTCCACTTGCTTCAACCGGACTCGCCGCCAGCTCCGTGCTGACGTGGGGCGAACCGTGGCGCCTTGGCTTCGGTTGCTGATCGCCGAAAGCCCCTCGTGGTTTCGGCGCAGCTGATATTGTATTTGATTCTGCGGAGCCCCTTGGGGGAGGCGTCTACCGTGCATTAGCCTTCCGGATCGGCGCTGGATGTGGGGCGCCGGCCAGCGGCGGGTTGACACGGCCGATTACTTCCTAAAATATTACATTATAGCTATGTATGATAGACAAATCGGCGATCAGTGGAGACAGTCACTATGCACTTTGCATATGAGAAGAAAGCAAACGTGACCGTGATGAATAAGGCGCGCGTCCCCGGGACGTAGCACAAGAATTCCGTCAGCCAGCGCGGAAAACGCGTTCGCGCATCCGTGTACGCGGAAACACAAACCAGAAGGATCGTCTGTGCAAGCACGATCCGGTCGGGTAGGGGCCACCGGCCGCCGCAATACCTGGAGCCAGCTCATCCGCGGTGTAACTCGATCAGGACATCCACGTTCAGCCACAACCGGGACGCCCCGACACGCGCCGAGCGTATGACGGCTTGTTGAAAGGGTTGTCAGGAGGAGGTTTCGAAATCATGAGTGATCCATTGTCCAATGTCACCTTGACCCGTCGCCAATTGCTGGCTTGGGCCGGATCCGCAGTCGTGCTGGGCTTCAGCGGACGCGCTGCGTTTGCCGATGCCGCTGCGGCCCAAAAGGCCATTGACGAAGTCGTCGGCGACAAGACCCTCAACAAGGGTCGTGTTGGCCTGACTCTGCCCGAAATTGCGGAGAACGGTAGCAAGGTGCCGATGGAGGTCGAGGTGGAAAGCCCCATGACCGAGTCGGATCACGTCAAGGCCGTGCACGTCTTTGCCGAAGGAAATCCGAGTCCGGAGGTGGCGACTTTCCGATTCACCCCTGCAAGCGGCCGGGCTTGGGCGTCCACCCGCATTCGGCTGATCGAGACCCAGGACATCGTCGCCGTTGCCGAGATGAGCGACGGCTCCATGTATACCGCCAGACAAGAAGTCCGGGTCACCATCGGCGGCTGCGGCGGCTGACATAGCGAGGAGGGATAAATCATGTCCAAAGCAAGGGTCCGAGTTCCGAGTTCGGTGAAGAAGGGCGAGGTCTTCGAGGTCAAGTCACTCATTCCGCACAAGATGGAGAGTGGTCAGCGCGAGGACGACAGCGGCGATACAATCCCTCGCATGATCATCAATGAGTTCAAGGCCACATATAACGGTGAAGTCGTGTTCTCTGCCGACTGGCACCCGGCGATATCAGAGAACCCATACATGTCCTTCCCTATGAAGGCCGACGAGAGCGGTGAACTGGTGCTGTCGTGGACGGACGACAATAACGAGACCGTCACCGACACCGTCGAGATCAACGTTGAGTCCTGAGGGGCTCTGCAAGAGCGCGCGAATCTCTGGCTAGCAGTTCGTAAAATAAAGGGGGCACGGCTTGCGGGCGCCCTTTTTTCTCCGGCAGGGGATTCGGCCTGCGGGCGCCCCTCTTGTTTTCTCCGGCAGGTAGGTATCGATGCTCACTCGACGCGAGTTTCTCGAGTTCACCGCGGCTGCGTTCGGCAGTGGGCTGAGCCTCCCGGCGCTGGCGGCACGCCAGCCCCTCACCCAGGACGACTTGCTCGCGCCCGGCAAGGGGCTCGGGCAGGTCACGCTGCTGCACCTCACCGATCTCCATGCGCAGCTCACCCCGATGTACTTCCGTGAGCCGAGCATCAACCTCGGCGTCGGAGCGGCGCGCGGCAAGCCGCCCCATATCACCGGGAAGGACTTCCTCGAGCACTTCGGGGTCGAACCGGGCTCGCTGCACGCGTACATGCTGAGTTCGGTCGAGTTCACTGCGCTGGCAGGCGAGTACGGTCGCGTCGGCGGGCTCGACCGCATCGCCACGCTGGTCAAGGCGGTGCGCGGCGAACGCCCGGACAGCACCATCTTCCTGGACGGCGGCGACTTCTGGCAGGGCTCCTACTCCGCGCTGGCCTCCAGGGGCGGCGACATGGTGCGCGCCATGAACGCCCTCGGCGTGGAGGCCATGACCGGGCACTGGGAGTTCACCTACGGCCAGGAGCGCGTACAGGAACTCATCGACCAGCTCGACTGCCCCTTCCTCGCCGGCAACGTCCGCGACACAACGTGGGAGGAGCCAGTCTTCGATTCCACCACCTTCTTCGAGCGCCAGGGCGTGACCGTCGCCGTGATCGGCCAGGCTTTCCCCTACACGCCGGTCGCGAATCCCCGTTACATGATACCGGACTGGTCCTTCGGCATCCGCGAGGGCGCGGTTCAGAAGAGCGTGGACGCCGCGCGGCAAAAGGGCGCGCAGGTGGTCGTCCTATTGAGCCACAACGGCTTCGACGTGGACCGCAAGCTGGCGGGCCGGGTGAAGGGCATCGACGTCATTTTGACCGGCCACACGCACGACGCGATGCCGCGTGAGCTCAATCTCGACGGCACGCTCCTCGTCGCATCCGGCAGCCACGGCAAGTTCCTCTCGCGCATCGACCTCGACGTCGGCAGCAACGGGGTGCGCGATTACCGCTATCACCTGATACCGGTGGTTTCGGACGCGATCGAGCCGGATCCCGAGACCATCCGGCTGGTTGAGGACATCCGTAGGCCTCACGCCGACAAGCTCGCCGAGGTGCTCGGCGAAACCGAGGGCCTGCTGTACCGCCGGGGCAACTTCAACGGCACGCTCGACGACCTCATCTGTAACGCGATTCTCGAGCGGCGCGACGCGCAGATCGCGCTCTCGCCCGGTTTCCGCTGGGGCGCGAGCCTCCTGCCGGGCCAGAAGATCACGGCCGAGGACGTATACGATGCCACCGCGATCACGTATCCCGAGGCGTATCGCAGCGAGATGTCGGGCGAGATGCTCAAGACGATCTTCGAGGACGTCGCCGAGAACCTGTTCAACAAGGATCCCTACTACCAGCAGGGCGGCGACATGGTGCGCGTCGGCGGCATGGGGTACCGCATCGACGTGCGCGCGACGCGCGGCAACCGCATATCCGAGATGCGGTTGCTGCCGAGCGGGGAGCCGATCGAGTCGGGCAAGAACTACGTCGTCGCCGGCTGGGCCTCGGTCAACGAGGGCACCGACGG
>CAZVBX010000021.1:0-34786 GCA_964625925.1 uncultured Ectothiorhodospiraceae bacterium
CCATGATGCGGCGCTTGACCTCGGCGCCGAAGCCCTCGCCGCGCGAGCGCTCGTATAGGTCGAGCAGGTCGGCCGGCTCCTCGCAACGGTAGCCGTAGCGCACGCCATCGAAGCGCGACAGGTTCGACGACGCTTCGGCCGGGGCCACCACGTAGTAGGCCGGCACGGACTGCTCCGTGTGCGGCAGCGAGATCTCCACGGTCTCCGCGCCGAGCTCGCGCAGCTGGGCAGCCGCTTGGTCGACGACGGCGCGCACCGCGTCGGACATGCCCTCGCCGAAGTACTCGCGCGGCAGGCCGATCTTCATGCCCGTGAGATCGGTGGATTCGAGCGCGGCGGCGTAGTCGTCGACGGGCCGCTCGATGCAGGTCGAGTCCTTCGGATCGAACCCGGCCATGGCGCCGAGCAGCAGCGCGCAATCCTCGGCCGTACGGGCCATCGGGCCGGCCTGATCCAGGCTCGAGGCGAAGGCGACCATGCCGTAGCGCGACACGCGGCCGTAGGTCGGCTTGAGCCCGGTAACGCCGCACAGCGAGGCGGGCTGGCGGATGGAGCCGCCGGTATCAGTGCCGGTCGCACCCGGCGCGAGACGCGCGGCCACCGCCGCTGCCGAACCGCCGGACGAGCCGCCGGGCACGCGCTCGCCATCCCAGGGGTTGCGGACGGGACCGTAATAGCTCGTCTCGTTGGACGACCCCATGGCGAATTCGTCCATGTTGGTCTTGCCCAGCATGACCACGCCCGCGTCGCGCAAGTTGGCGACCACGGTGGCGTCGTACGGCGAGACGAAGCTGTCGAGCATGCGCGAGCCGCAGGAGGTGCGCACACCGTCGGTGCAGAAGATGTCCTTGTGCGCGACGGGCACACCCGTAAGCGGACCCGCGCGGCCGGCGCGGCGCGCGGCATCGGCGGCCTCGGCCTGCGCCAGCGCCTGCTCGCGGGTCACGCTGATGAAGCTGTTGTAGTGGCCGTCGCGCGCCTCGATACGATCGAGCAACGCGCCGGTCAGCTCGACACTGGAGGCCTCGCCGGTATCCAGCGCCCGGGCGAGTTCGGCGATCGTGCGGTCGTGCATCCAGTTAGTCCGTGGTTGTCTGCATGGCGGCTATTCGACGACGCGCGGCACGAGGTACAGCCCGCGCTCCACCGCGGGCGCGATCCTTTGGTAGCGCTCGCGCTGGTCGCTCTCGGTGACCGCATCGGGCCGCATGCGCTGGGTGGCATGCTGCGGATGCGCCATGGGCGCCACGCCGCCGGTGTCGACGCGATCCATCCGATCGACCAGATCGAGGATGCTCGACAGCTCTCCCGAGTACGTATCGACCTCGTCATCGGTAATCGCCAGCCGCGCCAGGCGCGCGATCTTGCGCACTTCCTCGCTGGAAAGGGCCATGGAGCGCACTCCACCACGTCGAGAAGGCGGCGAAGGTACCATATCTTGCCGCTGTGCCGGTACGCGCGAACGACCGGGTCGGGCCGCTCAGCCGGAAGTGCCGGGCGGGAGTACGCGCCAGCGCGACAGGGGCCCGTTGGTGTCGACGCGGCACTCCATTCGCCGCAGCCACGAGGCGGTCACGTGATTGGAGTTGTGCCCCAGCGAATAGGCGTCCGGGTGGGGCACGAACTGCAGCGCCACGCGCGGATTCTCGACCGGCTCGTGGGGGCGCCGCTCGAACAAGCGTCCGAGCTCCGTGGCCAGCGCGCGTGCCTCGTCCGCGGGCACCTCGATCGCCCAGGCAGACTCGACCGGCACGGCCACGGCCGCGCGCACGGCGGCGAGGTTCGGATCGGCTTCGACCCTGCGCCGACCGAGGGCCGCTTCACTGCCGACGAACAGCGCCCCGGAACCATGCACCACGCCGGTGCGGTTGCGGACATACCAATCCCATTCGCCGTAGGCGTAACGAACGAGCGCGTCGCCGTCCGGGAGCACCAGGCTCGAAGTCCGGCCATGGTCCAGCAGAAAGATCTCCGACGGGCGCTCGACCTCCGAGGGCGGCACCACCGTGTGCGCGCACCCGCCGAGCGCCATCATCGTCGCCAGCGCCCCGACGCACATTCCTTCGCGCAAGCTGTTCGCGGCCATAGCGCAGTCCTCCGGCACGCCGCGCCCCAACGGGCTGCCGCACGAGCCAGCATAGCGTTCGCCGGCGCGACGTTCTCCGTGCCGGAACGAGACGCGCCCGGCGCGGCTGGGCCGCGCCGGGCGCTGCTACTGCTGGGACCACGAATCGCGCGCAGCGTTTGCGGCCGGAGCCTAGAGCCGGCTCAGACGCTGCTGCCGTCCACGCCCGCGCCGATCTGAGCGCTGTTCAACCGCTCCCCACATGCCAGGCGCGCTTGATCCGCGAACTGCGGCGTAGTGCCCGCCGGCAGCGTCGGCCATCCAGCCTTCTCGAGCGCTCGACCGCGCTGGTGGCGGCCCACGATCCTTTTCAGGTCGGCCAGTCGCTGGCCGGCCTGATCCGCTGCCAAGAAGCGCTCGGCGCATAGCGTCGCGGCGTAGTCGACGCGCGCCTCGTGCGCCATCTTCTCGGCGCTTCCGGCGGTGGTCCAACCCCCCACGGTGAACCCGAGGCCGACCACCAATGCGACCGTGTAACCCGCGCTCTTGTACAGGGACTGTTTGTTCGGCTGATAGTTGGCCCAGCGTGCCTTGAGTTTTGCGCCTAAACCTTTCATCGGTTTTCCCTTGTGACTTCGGCTTGCCATCGACCCGATGGCTCCAGGGCCTCCGCGGCGGCCGGCCGTCATTGGCTTTGTGCTCGGACGCCGCGCCGCAGGCTCTTGGGAACCATTAGGCGCGCTTTTGTGAAGTTTGGCCACAAATATTTCCTGTTTGATCGCCAGCGGCAAATGTCCGGCCGCGCCAATGGTCGATCTCAGGCGCGTTGTGCGCCCGCGTTCACGGGACGGGACCGCCTTTGGCGCGGCACCGACGGCGCCAAAGGCGCATGTGCAGCGCACGTCGGTGGCATACTCAACCGCCCGGGGCAGCAGCGACGCCGGGAATATGCGCGATTTCGCACCGCGGGACATCGCGCAACTGCGTTCCTTGCCGCCGCCACGGCCCGTTGCTACAGTAGCGGCTTCGTCCGGCCAACCCCATCCGCGCACGAGAAAAATCTCCCATGTTCAGTGCCTTACGCGGCCTCTTCTCTACGGACCTGTCGATCGATCTCGGCACGGCCAATACTCTTATTTATGTGCGCGGCAAGGGCATCGTGCTGAGCGAGCCCTCCGTCGTCGCGTTGCGCCAGGACCGGGGCAGCGGCAGCAAGGCCATCGAGGCCTACGGCGAGGAAGCCAAGCGCATGGTCGGGCGCACGCCGCAATCGATCCAGGCGATCCGGCCCATGCGCGACGGCGTGATCGCCGACTTCAATATCACCGAGAAGATGCTGCAGCACTTCATCCGCAAGGTGCACGACTCGCGCATCTTCCGGCCGAGCCCGCGGGTGCTGGTCTGCGTGCCTTGCGGCGCCACCCAGGTCGAACGACGCGCCATTCGCGAATCGGCCGCCGGCGCCGGGGCGCGCAACGTGTACCTGGTGGAGGAGCCGATGGCGGCTGCAATCGGTGCCGGGATGCCGGTCTCGGAGCCACAGGGCTCAATGGTTTTGGACGTCGGCGGTGGCACCTCCGAGGTCGCCGTCATGTCGCTCAACGGCATCGTCTATTCCGCCTCGGTGCGCATCGGCGGTGACAAGTTCGACGAGGCGATCGTCAACTACGTCCGGCGCAATTACGGCGCCCTGATTGGCGAATCCACGGCCGAGCGCATCAAGCACGAGATCGGTTCCGCCTACCCGGGCAAGGAGCTGCTCGAGATCGAGGTCAAGGGCCGCAACCTGTCCGAGGGCGTCCCGCGCTCGCTGACGCTCAGCAGCAACGAGGTGCTGGAGGCGCTGCAAGAGCCGCTCTACGGCATCGTCAGCGCGGTCAAGACCGCCTTGGAGCAGACCCCGCCGGAACTCGGCGCCGACGTCGCCGATCGGGGCATCGTCCTGACCGGCGGCGGCGCCCTGCTACGCGATCTCGATCGCCTGCTGATGGAGGAGACCGGCCTGCCCGTCGTCGTCGCCGAGGATCCGCTCACCTGTGTCTGCCGGGGCGGCGGGCGCATCCTCGAGCTGATCGATGAGCACGGCACCGGTTTCGTCTCCGTCGAGTAATCCCCCCGTCTCCGATCGGTTCGCCCCGCGCCCGGTGCGGGCGGACCCGCCCGCGTGGAGGGAGGCGTGACCATGCAGCCTCTCTTCCAACGCGGATCGCCCTTCACTCGGCTGTTGCTTTTCCTGGGCTTGTCGATCGCGCTCATGGTGGCCGATCACCGCTATAGCCACCTCGACGAGGTGCGCGACCTGCTCGCCGGCGCCATCGCGCCCTTGCGCTATGCGGTCGATCTCCCCTCCGAAGCGCTCTCCTGGTCCAGCACGCGCCTGGCCAGCCGCAGCGCGCTGGTCGACCAGGTCGAACGGCTGGAGCGCATCAACCTGCGCCTGCGCGCGCGCCAGCAACGATTCGAGACGCTGCGCAGCGAGAACGACCGTCTGCGCGGACTGCTCGACGCCTCGGCCAAGCGCCAGGACCGGGTGCTGGTCAGCGAGCTGTTATCGGTCGATCTCGATCCCTACCGGCATCAGGTGGTCATCAATCACGGGGCGAACCAGGGGGCCTACCGCGACCAGCCCCTGATCGACGCCCACGGCGTGATGGGACAGCTCGTCCAGGTCGGACCGTTCACGGCGACGGCCTTGCTGGTCTCCGACCCCAACCACGCACTGCCGGTCCAGATCAATCGCAACGGGTTGCGGACCATCGCCTCGGGCACGGGCGAGCCGGACCGGCTGGAGCTGCTCTACATTCCCAATAGCGCGGACGTGCGTGTCGGCGATCTGGTCGTCACGTCGGGACTCGGTGGTACTTTTCCCTCGAACTATCCGGTCGCCACGGTCGAGGTGGTCGAGCGCCGCCCGGGCGAGTCATTCGCCCGCGTCGAGGCGCGCCCGGAGGCGCAGCTCGACCGCTCGCGCGAAGTCCTGCTGGTCTGGCCCGACGATGCGCAGACAAGCCCGGACGCACACCAGACGGCCGCCGCTTCGGCCGGCAACGGCGAGCGCGACGACCAGTCCGCTCAGGAGGGGCCATGACCCCGCGATGGTGGCTGATCCCGGCGACCTTCGTCGTCGCGCTCATGCTGGTGATGGCGCCGTTGCCGCGCATGCTGGAACCCTTGCGGCCGGACTGGGTCGCGCTGGTGGCGCTGTATTGGGCCATCGCATTGCCTGAGCGCTTCGGCCTCGCCATCGCCTGGACCGCCGGACTGCTGGTGGACGTCAGCCAAGGTGCGCTGCTCGGCCAGCACGCGCTCGGCATCGTGCTCATCACCGCCATCGCGTTGCGCAGCCATCAGCGCATGCGGCTCTCGCCGCTGACGCAGCAGGCGGCGTTCGTGACCCTGCTGCTGCTGCTCAAGCAGTCGGTCGTGCTTTGGATTAGCGGTCTGGTCGGGCGCGCGCCCGACGAGCTGTGGCTCTACTTCGCCGCACCGCTGCTGGCCCTGCTGTTCTGGCCCGTGGTGTTCGTTCTGCTGCGCGACCTGCGGCGGCGTTTTCAGGCAACCACATGAGCGACGACGCCCGGCTCGACGCCATCGAGGAGGCACTGATGCGGCTGCAAGGCGAGCTCGAGCAGCTCGACGGCGCTGTCCAGGCCCAGACGCGCGCCCACGACGCCCTCGCCCACCGGGTCGAACAACTCGAACGCCGCCTCACCCGCCTCGAGCCCGACGAGGACGAAGCCGACGGCGTGAAGGAAGAGAACCCCGGATGAACACGGCTGGAGCAGTCGGCCGGGCGGGCGCGCTGCAGCCACATCCGTGTCGAGCCGTATTCATCCGTGGTCCTTCGAACGCGCAGGCCGGCTAGTCGCGGCCGAGAATGAGAATGTCGTCTTCGATGTGGTGCGGTGGTTGCCCGAGGGCTGGGTGGTCGCCGAGGGGTTGGCCGGCGGCGTCGTAGCGGGCGTCGCCGCAGCTCTCGCGGAATTGTCTCCGTTCGACCTGCCACACGACCGGACAGCCCTCGGCGGTACCACGGGCGTGCGCGACCAGCCAGTCGGAGGCCGGGCCAGGGCCCTGCCCACCGACCAGGCTGGCCGTCGTCTCCGGCGTGCGGTGTAGCACGATCACGGCGCGCGATTGCCAGCCGACGGTACGCGTCTCGCCCGGCGCAAGTCCGGCCAGCGATATGCGCGTAGTCGGTCCTGAGCCGCGCTCCGGATCGCTGAACACGAACCCGACGGCGACCGCCGCGAACGCGATTGCGCCGACGATCACGAGCAGCTTGACCGCTACCCGCAGGCGCAAACGCAGGTTGGACTCGGGCGACATCGGGAAACGTGGGCATCGAGCGAACAAGACGATGACCGGACTCTACCCCAGCGGCACCGTGCTCGTCTGCGCCTGCCCCGCTCGCTGGCGCGAGGCCGAGTCGCTGGCGCGCGCGCTGGGCCTGGAATGCCGCGAGCGCATACCCGATTCGGACGGGCTCGCGCTCGTGCTCGACGCCGAGCGCCTGAGCCTGCAGCTCACCGGCCCGGGCGCGCCCGGTCCCGTCGCGGCCGAGTTCGTGACCGGACGCGGCGGTTGGCGCGCGCGCGCGGCCGGCGCCCGCGGTGAATCGCTCAGTCGCGCTGCCGGCGTCGGCGGCCGCGACCACCCCGAGGTCATCGACGCCACCGCAGGCCTCGGTCGCGACGGTTTTCTGCTCGCTGCCGGTGGCTGCCGGGTCACGCTGATCGAGCGCCAGCCGCTGGTCGCGGCCGTGCTCCGCGACGGACTCGCGCGCGCGGCCGCAACGGCGGCGAGCGCCGACGCTGCGGCGCGTGTGGAGCTGCTGCAAGGCGACGCCCGCAGGATCCTCACGCAGCGCAGCGCCGACGTGGTGCTGGTCGACCCGATGCACCCGCCGCGGCGCAAGTCCGCGGCCGTGCGCAAGGAGATGCAGGTGTTTCGCGCCCTGGTCGGCAAAGACGAGGACGACGCCGAGCTACTCGAGATCGCCCTCGGCGCGGCGCGCCAGCGCGTGGTGGTGAAGCGGCCGGCGGGCGCGCCGCCCCTGGGCGAGCGACCCAGCGGGGCCATCGAGGAACGCTCGACGCGCTTCGACATTTACGCCGGCCGTGCCGGGCGCTAAGTAGCGTCTAGTCGAATCGGTTAGGCGCCGGCCCCGCAGCATTTCTTGTACTTGCGGCCGCTGCCGCAGGTGCAGGGCTCATTGCGCCCCACGCGCGGTTCGCTGCGGCGGACCGTCTCCGCCTCCGGCGCCTCGCCATCGACATAGACCCAGGCGCCGTCGAGCCGGCGGAAACGCGCCCGCTCGTGGTACAGGCGGCGCTCGCCGCGTTCGCGGTAATGCACCCTGAACTCCACCGCCCCCACGTCGTCATCGGCCGCGCCCGCCTCCGCGGCCACGATATCGAGCCCCAGCCACTGGGCGCGTCGCGCCCAGCGCTCGGTCAGCTCACGATCGATCTCCTCGCGCGATTCGGGGTCATGGGTACGTTCGATGAAGTCGAGGTCGATCCGGGTATGGGCCGTGTAGCGCGCGCGCATCAGCGCCTCGGCCGTCGGGGGCTGGGCCTGGCCCGACAGATACGGCTCGCAGCAACGGGCAAAGGCCGCGCCGGAACCGCAAGGGCAATCGTCCATCGAATCCTCCCGCGGAAATGCTCTCGTGATATCAGCGCAGCGTACGCCGCGCGGCGACGCCCTCGCGCTCGACGGCGTCCAGGTGCACGTCCAGCACGCGCCGGCCGAGCAGCGTGGCATAGCCGGCGAAACGCTCGCTGCCCGAGCGCGTGAACTCGAAGCGGTAGACGCGCCACAGCGTCAGCCGGCCGCCGTGGCTTCGCCGAGGGCGCATGCTGGTCAAGGCCACGGTGTCGTCGAGCAGTTGCGCATCGAAGGTACGGCAGGCCTGACGCGCAGATCGCGACGCCACCTCGCGCGCCTGCATCGAACTCCACCACCAGGCCCCGATCGATGCGACAATGAAGATGACCAGCAGTTGGCTCATTGATCGGTGCCCTGTACGCCTTCGTGCCGGGCGACCCATGTTACTACGGTTGCACCCGGCACGCGGCATCGCGCCGACGCAATCAACACATGCGGAGACGCCATGAACGAGATCGACGAGCAAACCCGGACCGAAATCGAGGCGCGGGCCTTCCGCACCCTCGTGCAGCACCTGCGCGAGCGCACCGATGTGCAGAACATCGACCTCATGAACCTGGCCGGCTTTTGCCGCAACTGCCTGTCCAAGTGGTATCGC
Organism: uncultured Ectothiorhodospiraceae bacterium; assembly: GCA_964625925.1. Lineage (GTDB taxonomy): Bacteria > Pseudomonadota > Gammaproteobacteria > XJ16 > Halofilaceae > Halofilum. Next base: position 8,337 of record CAZVBX010000021.1, read on the forward strand.
GCCGGGGCCCAGGAGCAGGGGATCGACATGGACTACGAGACCGCGCGCGAGATCGTCTACGGCATGCCCTACGCCGAATGGAAGGCGCGTTACCAGGACGAGCCGCCGGCCGAGCAGAGTTCGGACCAGGGCGGCTGAGCGGATGGCTGCGCGAAAATCGAAGGATGTACTGCATCGGCGGCCATCGACGATAGATCCTGCGGGTGCGCGCCGTCTATGGGCCCGCCGCGCCTTGCATTCGTGCACGCAAAGCGATTCAATACTATTTAGGCACTAGCCATGATGTCGCCGTGGGCTCGCGCACGAGTAACCGAACCAAGGACTCGGATCGATCCGCTCTCGCATACAGTCGACTGACCGTGCGCGGCCCCCTGCGTCCTCGCGGCGCGGCGAACCCCCATGTGTCGTCCCGACACCCGCCCGACGCCTCCACCCGACCCCCTAGCGTGCGGCCATGAACGACGAATCCCCCATGCGCGCCCTCTGGAGCACCTCGCTGCTCAGCGGCGGCAACGCGGTCTACCTGGAAGAACTCTACGATCGCTACTTGCGCGACCCATCATCCGTACCAGCCGAGTGGCGCGAGTATTTCGATCGGCTGCCGCAGGTCGACGGCATCGCGCAGTCCGACGTGCCGCCCTCGCAGATCCGCGCGGAGTTCTACCGCTTCCGCTCCGGCACAGCGGCGTTGGGCCGCGGGCTGCCGACGGAGCCGCGCAGCGCCGAGCACGAACGCAAGCAGATCCGAGTGCTGCAGCTCATCAACGCCTACCGCTTCCGGGGTCACCGGCACGCGCAGGTGGACCCGCTCAACCGCTGGGAGAAGCCGGAGATCGACGAGCTGACGCTGGAGGCGCACGAACTGTCTTCACGCGATCTCGACACGGTCTTTCACACCGGCTCGCTGCACGGGCTCGAGGAAGCGCCCCTGCGCGAGATCCTCGAGGCGGTGCAGCAGACCTACTGCCGCTCGATCGGCGCCGAGTACATGCATATCGGCGACACCGCGGAGAAACGCTGGCTGCAACAGCGGCTCGAAGTCCCGCGCGCCCAGCCGGACTATTCGCCGGAGAAGCGCCGCTGGATCCTGGAACGGCTGACCGCGGCCGAGGGCATCGAGCGCTACATGCACTCGAAGTATGTCGGCCAGAAGCGCTTCTCGCTGGAAGGCAGCGAATCCCTGATCCCGCTGATGAACGAGCTCGTTGAGCGCGCCGGTCACCAAGGCGCCAAGGAGATCGTCATCGGCATGGCCCACCGCGGCCGGCTCAACGTGCTGGTCAATATCCTGGGCAAGAAGCCGGCCGACCTGTTCCAGGAATTCGAGGGCCACGAGGACGACTCGCTCGCCGCCGGCGACGTCAAGTACCACCAGGGCTTCTCCTCGGACTACATGACGCCCGAAGGCCCCGTGCATCTGGCGCTGAGCTTCAATCCCTCGCACCTGGAGATCGTCGGCCCCGTGGTGGAGGGCTCGACGCGCGCGCGCCAGGATCGGCACGACGACCGCGGCGGGCGTACCATCCTGCCGGTCGTCATCCATGGCGATGCGGCCATGGCCGGGCAGGGCGTGGTCATGGAGACCTTCAATCTATCGCAGTCGCGCGGCTACTCCACGCGCGGCAGCGTGCACATCGTCATCAACAACCAGATCGGCTTCACCACCAGCAATAAGCTCGATACCCGCTCCTCGCTGTACTGCACCGACGTCGCCAAGATGGTCAACGCCCCCATCTTCCACGTGAACGGCGACGATCCCGACGCGGTGCTGTTCGTAACCCAGCTCGCGCTGGACTACCGCAATCAGTTCCACAAGGACGTCGTGGTGGACGTCGTGTCCTATCGGCGCCACGGCCACAACGAGGCCGACGAACCCGCTGCGACGCAGCCAATGATGTACCGCCAGGTGAAGGCCACGCCGTCGGTGCGAGAGCTTTACGCCACCAAGCTCGTCGAGAGCGGCATGCTCGCGCCGGACGATCCCGACCGCATGGCCCGCGAGTACCGCGAGCAGATGGATGCGGGCGACACGGTGACGCCGCGCATCATCACCGACGAGAACTACGTCAACGAGCTCGCGATCGACTGGCGCCCGTATCACGGCAACCAGTGGGACGACCACTACGACACCAGCGTCCCCCTCGAGCGCCTGCGCGACCTGTGGCAACGCCTCGACCACGTGCCCGACGGCTTCGAACTGCACCGGCGCGTGGCCAAGATCATGGACGACCGGCGCAAGATGTCGGCCGGGGCGCTGTCGCTCGACTGGGGCTACGCCGAGACCATGGCCTACGCCTCGCTGGTCACGGAGGGCTACAACGTTCGCCTCTCGGGCCAGGATTCCGCCCGCGGCACCTTCTTCCACCGCCATTCCGTGCTGCACAACCAGGCGGACGGCTCCAACCACGTGCCGCTGCGCAACATCGCCGAGGACCAGGCCAGCTTCCTGATCATCGACTCGCTCCTGTCCGAGGAGGCGGTGCTCGCCTTCGAGTACGGCTATGCCAGCGCGGACCCGCATTCGCTCGTCATCTGGGAGGCGCAGTTCGGCGATTTCGTCAATAGTGCGCAGGTGGTGATCGACCAGTTCATCACTTCGGGCGAGGCCAAGTGGGGTCGGCTCTGCGGGCTGACATTGTTCTTGCCGCACGGTCAGGAAGGCCAGGGTCCGGAGCACTCGTCCGCGCGCCTGGAGCGGTTCCTGCAGCAGTGCGCCGAGCAACACCCGGGCGACTACAACATGCAGGTATGCATCCCGACGACACCCGCGCAGGCTTTCCACATGCTGCGCCGTCAGGTCATCCGGCCCTATCGCAAGCCGCTGGTGGTGATGACGCCCAAGAGCCTGTTGCGCCACAAGATGGCCACCTCGACGCTGGAGGACCTGTCGCAAGGCCGCTTCCAGCCGGTGATCCGCGAGATCGACGCGCTCGATCCGGACCGGGTGCGGCGCGTGGTCATGTGCAGCGGCAAGGTGTACTACGACCTGCTCAGCAAGCGACGCGAGGTCGGTATCGAGGACATCGCCATCATCCGCATCGAGCAGCTCTATCCATTCCCCTACGATGGGCTGGACGGAACGATCGACGCCTATCCGAATGCGCGTGAGTACGTCTGGTGCCAGGAAGAGCCGCGCAACCAAGGCGCATGGTACAACATCAAACATCGGCTCGAGCGCATCATCGGCGAGAACCGCCTGCGCTTCTCCGGCCGGCCGGCCTCGCCTTCGCCGGCGGTCGGCTATCACAGCCGCTTCGCCAAGCAGCAGCACCGGCTCGTGATGCAGGCCCTAGGACTCGATCCCGAGGAATAGACTCGCGACCGCGTCCGCCCTTGGGGGCGGACGCCCCGGCAGGGATCATCGGTGCGGCACCGATGGCTCCGAACAAGAAAGGAAGTGGCCCATGAGCACCGACATCACTGTTCCCCAGCTGCCCGAGTCCGTTTCGGACGCGACCGTCGCAAGCTGGACCAAAGGCCCCGGCGACCCGGTTCAGCGGGACGAGGTGCTGGTCGAGCTGGAGACCGACAAGGTCATGCTGGAGGTCCCGGCACCTGCTGATGGCGTAGTCGAAGAGATTCTGTGCAACGAGGGCGACCTCGTGACCGCCGAGACGGTGCTCGGCCGGGTCAGCGCCGGCGCGGCACAAAGCGAGGCGGCGTCAAGCGGGACCGCGGGCAGCGAAGCGCCGGAGCACGACAGCGCGGATGCGGAGGTCTCCGCGACCGCACCGCGCACCAGCGGCGACACGGCACCGGAGAAGAGCGCGCAGGCCGAGGCCGGCAGTGCGGCCTCGAAGATGGGGCCGGCGGCACGCAAGTTGGTCGAGGAGCACCGGCTCGATCCCGCCGCCATCGCCGGCAGCGGCAAGGGCGGGCGCGTGACCAAGGAGGACGTGCTCAAGCACATCGAGGGCAGCGGCGGCGCGCCCGCCGCCGAGGATCGAGCCGCCCAGCCCGCCGCACGCGAGCCCGAGACACAGACCGCACGCCAGGACCAAGCGGCCCCGGAGCAGGCCCCCTCGCCCGCCACCATGGCCGACCGCGCCGGCGTGGCCTATGGCACCGGCGACCGGCCCGAGAAGCGCGTCCCGATGACGCGGCTGCGCGCGCGCGTGGCCGAACGGCTGCTGCAGGCGACCCAGCAAACGGCGATGCTGACCACCTTCAACGAGGTGGACATGAAGCCGGCCATGGACCTGCGCGCGCGCTACAAGGACCGGTTCGAGCAAACGCACGGCGTGCGCCTCGGCTTCATGTCGTTCTTCGTGGCCGCGGCCACCGCCGCGCTCAAGCGCTTTCCCGACATCAATGCGTCCATCGACGGCAATGACGTGGTGTATCACGGCTATTGCGACGTGGGCATCGCCGTGGCATCCGAACGCGGCCTGGTGGTGCCGATCCTGCGCGACGCCGAGACCCTGTCGCTGGCCGACATCGAGCGTCAGATCCGCGATTTCGGCGAGCGCGCCCCGGAAGGCCGCATCGGGATCGAGGAGATGACCGGCGGCACGTTCACGGTCACCAATGGCGGCGTATTCGGCTCGCTGGTGTCGACGCCGATCCTCAACCCGCCGCAGAGCGCGATCCTCGGCATGCACAAGATCCAGGAGCGCCCGGTCGCCATCGACGGCGAGGTGGCCGTGCGCCCGATGATGTACCTGGCGCTGTCCTACGACCACCGCATCGTCGACGGCAAAGACGCCGTGCAGTTCCTGGTCGAAATCAAAAACCTAGTCGAAGACCCCGCGCGCCTCCTGCTCGACCTCTAAGCCCGGTGCGAGGCAAGCAAGAACCACGGATAAACACGGATAAACACGGATGCGCGCGCACGGCGCGCGACCACTGAGCCGACACCCCCGGCGCCGATCACCGCATTACCGTTGCGGAGGTCAACGATCCGTGTGCATCCGTGTTCATCCGTGGTTATTAACTGGGGCGCAACGGCCTGACGGAGCGGATCGATGGCGAAATCGTATGACGTGGTGATTGTTGGCGCCGGTCCGGCCGGGTATGTCTGTGCGATCCGCTGCGCGCAGCTCGGCCTCGCGACCGCCTGCGTCGACAACCTGATCAACAAGCAGGGCAAACCGGCGCTCGGCGGTACCTGCTTGAATTTTGGCTGTATTCCGTCGAAGGAGCTTCTGGAGAGTTCGCAGCGCTATGCGGAGGTGCGCGACCACCCCGACCGTTACGGTATCCAGATCAGCGATGCGCAGATGGACGTGCCGGCCATGGTCGCGGGCAAGGACAAGACCGTGGGCGAGCTGACCCAGGGCATCGAGGGCTTGTTCAAGGCCAACGGCGTCGATTGGCTCCAGGGCACCGGCCAACTTCAAGGCGACCGGCGCGTGCGTGTGACCCCCGCTGAGGGCGAAGCCCACACGGTCGAAGCGCGACACGTGGTGCTCGCGCCCGGCTCCCAGCCGGTGGAGATCGGGGCGGCGCCGCTCAGCGGCGAGCGTATCGTCTCGTCCACGGGCGCGCTCGACTGGGAGGCGCCGCCACCGCGCCTGGGCGTGATCGGTGCCGGCGTGATCGGCCTGGAAATGGGCAGCGTCTGGTGCCGGCTCGGGTCCGAGGTCACGCTGATCGAGGCCATGGACGCCTTCCTGGCCGACGTCGATCGCGAAGCGGCCCGCGCCGCGCACAAGTCCTTCGCGCAGCAGGGCCTCGACATTCGTCTCGGCACGCGCGTCGTGTCGAGCGAGGTCCTCGAAAGCGGCGAGGTGCAGGTGCGCTACGAGGACGCCGAGGGGCGCCATGAACTCACCGTCGACGCGCTGATCGTCGCCGTCGGCCGCCGCCCCAACACCGAAGGGATCGCATCGGACGAACTCGAGCTGGTGTTCGACGAACGCGGCTATATCCACGTGGACGAGCAGTACGAGACCAGTATCCCCGGCGTCTATGCGATCGGCGACGCCATCGAGGGCCCGATGCTGGCGCACAAGGGCTCGGAGGAAGGCATCGCCGTGGCCGAGGCCCTGAGCGGCCAGCATGCACACGTGAATTACGAGGCCATCCCCTGGGTCATCTATACCCACCCCGAGATCGCGTGGGTGGGGCAGAACGAGGAACAACTCACGCACGCCGGCATCGAGTACCGCACGGGCACCTTCCCTTTTCTCGCCAGCGGCCGCGCCAAGGCCATGCACGACACCGACGGGCTGGTGAAGGTGATCGCCCACGCCGAGACCGACCGCGTGCTGGGCGTGCACATCGTGGGCCCGCAAGCGTCCGAACTCATTGGGCAGGCCGTGATGGCCCTGGAATTCGAGGCCTCGGCCGAAGACATCATGCGCACCGTCTTTGCCCATCCGACGCTGTCCGAAGCGATCCACGAGGCCGCCCTCGGGGTCGACGGCCGTCCGTTGCACATCCCGCCGCCGCGCAAGCGCAAGCGCTGATCGCGCCGACGCGTGCGCCGGGGGCGTCGCGCCGCCCTTTTGTGTTCTACACTGTCGCCAGATTCGGTCTTTGGTCCTGATCCCTATTGGTCGCTCTGATCGGAAGCCCTCCGGGCTCGATCGGAAACGGCCCACGAGCAGTCGGCGACCGCCGACGAGGAGGGGAAGATGGCAACCGAGACCATAACGACGCTGAGTAGCCCCAATCCGGCGGCCCATTACTGGCGGGGCGAAGGGCCGCTGTGGCGGGTCTTCTGGCTGTGGGGCGTGCTCGGCAGCTGGATCCTGTTCGGGCTATTCACGCTCGCCATACGCGAAGTCGGGCTCACGTGGCCGCTATTCTCGATCGCGGCGGCGGTCATGATCCCGTACACGACCTGGATCCTGGCCTCCGTGTGGCAGTGCGCGCACAACGTCGGCAACTACGTCTGGTCCAACGTCGCGCGGTTTCTCACCGGCGTCTGGGCGCTCAACGTCGGCGTGGTCGGTGGCTTTCTGCTGGTCGAGTTGTTGTCCGCCTAAGCGCCGCGCGCACATGGCCTCGCCGGCCCGTAGGGCCCAGCGATAGCAGGCCCTGACAGGGTGTTGAAAATGGGCAGTCCTGCCCATTTCCGACGCGCCGGGTCCGGGCGCATGTCCGGGCCCGGCTACGCGAATCAGGCACTTGCAGCGCCTGATTCGCGGCGCGTCTTGCGAGCGAGCACACCGGGAGCGCCATGCACGAGCTCGAAGCCATGCTCGAGCGCATCGACGGCCGTGGCTACAAGGCCTACAAGGATCTGCGCGGCCGGCACGATTTCTCCGGCTTTACGCTGCATATCGATCATGTCCAGGCGGATCCGTTCGCGGCGCCATCGCGCATGCGTGCACGGGTGCCCTGGGATCACGCGCCGTTACCGGCAGGCGTGCACGCGAGCAGCGCCCGCAGCCGCGCCGGCCGCGATTTCCTCGCCCGCGCCTTCCGCCAGGCGGCGACCGATCACGCCGGACTCGCCATCGACGCCGGTGCGCAGACGGTGCTCGAACGGACCGCCTGCCTGTTTACCGCCGACGGCATCGAGCTGCGCCTCAGCGTGCATCTGCCCGCGGCCGGGCGCCGCATCCTGGGGGAGCGTGCACGCGAGCTGCTGTGCGCGACATTGCCTCAGTGCGTGCGCGCGGCGACCGCCCCAGCGGCCCTCGATCCGACCGCGCTGGAAGCGCACTGCGCCGCGGTCGAGGACCAGGTCCATTTGCGCGCGGCGCTGGCTGAGCACGGCCTGGTCGCTTTCGTCGGCGACGGCGCCGTCCTGCCGCGGCGCTCCGGCGTCGACGACCGGCCGCTCGGCGACGCAGTCCGCTTCGCGGCGCCCGAGAGCCTGCGTCTGACGCTGCCCGCCCCCAATGCCGGCGCCGTCACCGGCCTGGGCATCCCGTGCGGCATCACGCTCATCGTCGGCGGGGGATTCCACGGCAAGTCGACGCTGCTGACCGCACTCGAGCTCGGGGTCTACGACCATGTCCCGGGCGACGGCCGCGCGCGCGTGGTGACCGACCCGGACGCGGCCAAGATCCGCGCGGAGGACGGACGCTCGGTCTCCGGCGTCGACCTGTCGCCGTTCATCAACAACTTGCCCTACGGCAAATCGACCGCCTCGTTCTCGACTGACCTCGCCTCGGGCTCGACCAGCCAGGCCGCAGCGCTGCAGGAGGCAGTCGAGACCGGCGCAGGCAGCCTGCTGGTCGACGAGGACACCTCCGCCACCAACTTCATGATCCGCGACGAGCGCATGCAGGCGCTGGTCGCCAAGGACGCCGAGCCGATCACGCCCTTCGTCGATCGGGTACGCCAGTTGTGCGATGAACTGGGCATCTCGACCGTGCTGGTGATGGGCGGTTCAGGGGATTATTTCGACTGCGCCGATACGGTGCTGCAGATGCATGAATACCAGCCGCAGGACGTGACCGACCGCGCGCGCGAAATCGCGGCGACGCACCGCACCGGACGCCGCGCCGAGCATGGCGACGGCTTGCGGCGCCCATCGGTGCGCCGGCTCGCCCCCGGCTCGCTGACTCCAGAGACCCAGGGCGGCAAGCGCAAGATCCAGCCGCGCGGGCGGGACACGCTGGTGTTCGGCCGCGAGGACGTGGATCTGCGCGCGGTGGAGCAGATCGCCGATGCGTCCCAGGTCCGGGCCATCGGCCTTATCCTGGCGCGCCTGGCGGACGAGGCCAATCCGGTCGACGATCCCCCGGCCTGGATCGCAGCCCTATTGGGCGGCGGCTGGCCCGCGATCCTCGCACGCCCGGACGGGGACGTGGCCAAGCCGCGCACCGCCGAGGTGATGGCGGCGCTCAACCGCCTGCGCGGCGCACGCCTGGAGTAATCACGGGCCGCCCTTCCGCGGCCGGCCCCTCCAAGCCTCAGTCTGGTGCAGCCCCTCGCGGCGGTGCGCCACCGTGGTGCAGCGCGCGCCCGGCCCCCGCACGCCGTTTCCGTATCTTTCTGATTGACCCGCGAATTCTGCCGCGCTCGGGAATGGCACGGACAGTGCTTCCCCGGGCAGAGCGCTACGGCATTCGGAGGACGGATGGCAGCCAAACTGCCCCAACAGAAACAGGACCTCGTCGTCATCGGCAACGGCATGGCCGGCATGCGTACGGTCGAGGAATTGCTCAAGATCGACGACGGATTGTTCAACATCGCCGTCTGCGGCTCCGAGCCCTACGGCAACTACAACCGCATCATGCTCTCGCCGCTGCTCGCCGGTGAGAAAGAGCTCGACGAGATCATGATCAACACGCGCGAGTGGTACGACGCCAACGGCATCACCCTGCATGCCGGCGACCCGGTCACGGGGATCGACCGCCTGCGGCGCATGGTGCAGACCGAGTCGGGCCAGGAGCTACCCTACGACCGCCTGCTGATCGCCACCGGCTCGACGCCGTTCATCATCCCCGTGCCCGGCAACGACCTCGAGGGCGTGATCTCCTTCCGCGACGTCGAGGACGTCAACGGCATGCTCGCCGCCGCCGAGCAGCATTCGCAGGCCGTGGTCATCGGCGGCGGCCTGCTCGGCCTGGAGGCGGCCAACGGCCTGATGAAGCAGGGCATGGACGTCACCGTCGTGCACCTGGTGGACACGCTCATGGAGCGCCAGCTCGATGCCCCGGCCGGCGGCATGCTGCAGCAGTCGCTCGCCGAGCGCGGCATGAAGTTCCGCATGGGCGCGCAGACCGAGGCCGTCCTCGGCGACGAGCGCGTCACCGGCGTGCGCCTCGCCGACGGCGAGGCGCTCGACGCCGACCTGGTGGTGATGGCCGCGGGCATCCGCCCGAACGCGGAGCTGGCGCAATCGGCCGGTCTGTACTGCGAGACGGGGATCGTGGTCAACGACACCATGCAGACCTACGACCCGCGCATCTATTCGGTGGGCGAATGCGTGCAGCACCGCGACACCACCTACGGGCTGGTCGCGCCGCTGTGGGACCAGGCCAAGGTCTGCGCCACGCACCTGGCCGAGATCGGCACGGGCCGCTACCAGGGCTCGATGACCTCGACCAAGCTCAAGGTCACCGGCATCGACCTGTTCTCGGCCGGCGAGTTCACCGGCGATACCGAGACCGAGGACCTGGTGTTCCAGGACCCGCACCGCGGCATCTACAAGCGCCTGGTGCTCAAGAACGACCGCGTCACCGGCGTCGTGCTCTACGGCGATACCGGCGACGGCAACTGGTACTTCCAGTTGATGAAGGACGCCACCGACATCTCCGAGATGCGCGACCGGCTGCTGTTCGGCCGCGCCTATGCCGAGGGCGGCGCGGCCGGCGGCGGCGACGGCGTCGCGCTGATGGCCGATGACGAGCAGGTCTGCGACTGCAATGGCGTCTGCAAGGGCGACATCGTCAACGCGATCAACGAGCATGGCCTCAAGTCCGCCGGCGCCGTGACCAAGCAGACCAAGGCGGGCGCCTCCTGCGGCTCCTGCAAGGACCTGGTCACCCAGCTCGTCGAGCTCACCCTCGGCGACGACTACGAGGCGGCGCCCGAGAAGGTCACCGTGTGCGAGTGCACCGACCTGTCGCACGACGAGCTGCGCGCGGCCATCCGCGATCAGCACCTGGTCACGACCGAGCAGGTGCGCCAGAGCCTCGGCTGGAAGCAGCCCGATGGCTGCTTCAAGTGCCGCCCGGCGCTCAACTACTACTGCATCTCGACCTGGCCCGGCGAGGCCGAGCACGAGGATGCCTCGCGCTTCATCAACGAGCGCGCGCACGCGAACATCCAGAAGGACGGCACCTACTCGGTCGTGCCGCGCTTCTTCGGCGGCGTCACCAGCCCCAGGGAGCTGCGCGCCATCGCCGACGTCGCCGAGAAGTACGACATCCCCACGGTCAAGGTCACCGGCGGCCAGCGCATCGACATGCTCGGCGTCAAGAAGGCCGACCTGCCCGGCGTCTGGCGCGACCTGCATGAGCAGGGCGGCCTGATCTCCGGCCATGCCTATGCCAAGGCACTGCGCACCGTAAAGACCTGCGTGGGCAAGGAGTGGTGCCGCTTCGGCGTGCAGGACTCGACCGCGCTCGGCGTGGAGCTCGAGCAGATCACCTGGGGCTCGTTCATGCCCCACAAGTTCAAGATGGCCGTCTCGGGCTGCCCGCGCAACTGCGCCGAGGCCTCGATCAAGGACTTCGGCGTGCTCTGCCTCGAATCCGGCTACGAGCTGCAGATCGGCGGCAACGCCGGCACCAAGCTGCGCGGCACCGACGTGCTCACGCGCGTGGAGACGCCGGAGGAGGTCAAGGAATACTGCCTGGCCTTCATCCAGCTCTACCGCGAGGAGGGCCACTACTTCGAACGCACCGCGCCCTACATCGAGCGCGTCGGCCTCGACCACATCAAGCAGCGCATCGTCGAGGACGCCGACAACCGCAAGGCGCTGATGGAGCGTTTCGTCTACTCGCAGCGCTTCGCCCAGGTCGACCCGTGGGAGGAGCGCGCGACCGGCGGCGTCAACGAGCGCGAATACATCCCCATCAAGGAGGTGAGCTGATGGCCGCCGTGGCCGACGAGACCTGGATCGACGTCGGCGCGCTCGACGACATCCCCGTCCTGGGGGCGCGCGTCGTCGAGACCGCCGACGGCAACATCGCCGTGTTCCGCAATCGCGCCGACGAGGTCTTCGCCCTGCGCGACCGGTGCCCGCATCTGGGCGGTCCCCTGTCGCAGGGCATCGTCAGCGGCCAGACCGTGACCTGCCCGCTGCACAACTGGTGCATCGGCCTGAGCGACGGCCGGGCCCAGGCGCCCGATGAGGGCGAGACGCCCGCCTACGCGGTGCAGGTCGACGACGGCCGCGTGCTGTTGCGCCTGTCGGCATGACCAACAACCGCCGCTAGGAGCCTGTCCGCGCAGCCCGGCGCCTACTGCGCAGGTTTCTCGGACAGGCTCTTAGCATCCTGAGTCGAAATTCCGCTGTACTGGTTCGGCGTCATCGCGAGCGAAGCGACGCGATCCAGTCGTTCCGCGGGCACGGCGTAAAACCGAGGCATTGGTCTCGACGCTGGATCGCCGCGTCGCCTGACGGCTCCTCGCGATGACGTATCCACTATGAGCAAAACGATCCAAACAACCTGCCCTTACTGCGGCGTCGGCTGCGGCGTGCGCGCGACGGTGGACGCGGCGGGTGCCGTGTCGATCGCCGGCGACGAGGCGCATCCGGCCAATCGCGGCCGGCTCTGCTCCAAGGGCACGGCGCTGGCCGATACGCTCGACCATGAGCAGCGCCTGCTGCATCCCGAGGTGCGCGGCCGGCGCACCGACTGGGACACCGCGCTCGACGCCACCGCCGGCGGGCTGCATCGCATCATCGACGCCTACGGGCCCGAGGCCGTGGCCTTGTACGTCTCGGGCCAGCTCCTGACCGAGGACTACTACGTCGCCAACAAGCTGGTGAAGGGCTACCTTGGCACGGCCAACATCGACACCAACTCGCGCCTGTGCATGTCCTCGGCCGTGGTCGGCCATATGCGCGCCTTCGGGGCCGACACCGTGCCCGGCTGCTACGAGGACCTGGAGCTGGCCGACCTGGTGGTGCTCGTGGGCTCGAACACGGCCTGGTGCCACCCGATCGTCTACCAGCGCCTGGTCGCGGCCAAGACCGAACGCCCGGACATGAAGGTCGTCGTCATCGATCCGCGGCGCACCGCGACCTGCGAGATCGCCGACATCCATCTGCCGATCCGCGCGGGCACCGACGTCGACCTGTTCAACGGCCTGCTCGCCTTCCTCGCCAACGCCGGCTGCATCGACCGCGACTTCCTGGCCGAGCACACCAGCGGCGTCGACGACGCCGTCGCCGCCGCCCAGGCCGGCGACACCGATACCGCGGCGCTGGCGCGCGCCTGCGGCGTCGCGGAGAAGGATCTGGCCGCCTTCTTCCGCCTGTTCGTCGATCGCGAGAAAACGGTCACCGTATTCTCGCAGGGCGTGAACCAGTCGAGCGCGGGCACGGACAAGGTCAACGCCATCATCAACTGCCACCTCTACACCGGGCGCATCGGCCAGCCCGGCATGGGCCCGTTCTCGATCACCGGCCAGCCCAACGCCATGGGCGGGCGCGAGGTCGGCGGCCTGGCGTCGACGCTGGCCGCGCACATGGGCTTCGACCAGGCCGAGCGCGTGCAGCGCTTCTGGGACTCGCCCGTGATCGCCGACGGGCCGGGGCTCAAGGCCGTCGATCTGTTCGAGGCCATCGGCGAGGGCCGCATCAAGGCCGTCTGGATCATCGCGACCAACCCGGTGATCTCGCTACCGGACGCCGACACCGCGCGCGAGGCGCTACGCCAGTGCGAGCTGGTCATCGCCTCGGACTGCATGGCGGCCACCGATACCGTCGAATGCGCCGACATCAAGCTGCCGGCGCTCGCCTGGGCCGAGAAGGACGGCACGGTCACCAACTCCGAGCGCTGTATCTCGCGCCAGCGCGCCTTCCAGCCGGCGCCGGGCGAGGCCCGCGCCGACTGGCGCATCCTGTGCGACGTGGCCCAGCGCCTCGGCTTTGGCGGCTTCGACTACCAGCACCCGGTCGAGATCTTCACCGAGCACGCCCGCCTGTCGGCGTTCGAGAACGGTGGCAACCGCGCCTTCGACATCGGCGCCCTGGCCCGCCTCGACCGCGCGGCCTACGACGCGCTCGAGCCGGGGCAGTGGCCGCTGCCGGCCGGCCCACGCGCCAGCGACCGCGCCGTCCAGGCCGCCGCGCCGGCCGCGCCCAGCCGGCTGTTCGCCACCGGCGGCTTCCCCACGGACGACGGCCGCGCGCGCCTGGTCGCCGTGGCGCCGCGCGGCCCGGCCAACGCCACGGACGCCGGCTACCCGCTGGTGCTCAACACCGGCCGGGTGCGCGACCACTGGCACACCATGACGCGCACCGGCAAATCCGCCCGCCTGTCCAACCACATCACCGAGCCGTTCGTCGGCATCCATCCGCAGGATGCGCAGGTCGCCGGCGTGAGCGACGGTGCGCTGGCCCGCCTGACCACGCGCTGGGGCTCGATGGTCGCGCGCGTGGCCGTCGACGACGGCCAGCCGCGCGGCGGCGTGTTCGCGCCCATCCACTGGACACGGCAGTACACCTCGGCCGGGCGCGTCGGCGCCCTGGTCAATCCGGACCGCGATCCGCTGTCGGGCGAGCCCGAGTTCAAGCACACCCCGGTGCATGTGCAGCCGTACGTCGCGCGCTGGTACGGCTTCCTGCTGGCGCGCGCGGGCATCGACATCGCGCGCGAGTTCGGGCCGGACTACTGGGTGCGGGTGAAGGGCGAGCACTTCTGGCGCTACGAGCTCGCCGGCCGCGACACCCCCGGCGACTGGGCGCCCTGGGCGCGCCGTGTGCTCGGCGCCGCCGGACCGACCGCCGACTGGCTCGAATACCGCGACGACCGGGCCGGGCGCTACCGCGCGGCCGCGCTACGTGACGGCGCCATCCACGCCTGCCTGTACGTCGCCGGCGAACCGCCGGAGCTGCCGACGCGCAGCTTCGTCGGCGGCCTGTTCGCCAAGGAGCGCCTGGAAGACATGGACCGCACGGCGCTGATCGCGGGCCAGCCGGCCGATCCGAAGTCCGACTGCGGCGAGCAGGTCTGCGCCTGCTTCGGCGTCGGCCGCAACACCATCGTCGAGGCCGCCCGCAAGCAGGGCCTGAAGACCCCGCACGACGTCGGCCAGGCGCTACAGGCCGGCACCAACTGCGGTTCCTGCGTGCCCGAGATCCAGTCGCTGCTGGACCCCATGCGCTGACCCGCCCCCCGGTAACGCCGAGCGCATGCAATCCGGGACGCTGCGCGCCGGCGGCGCCGCCCGGTTCATTCGCGGCCAAGGCCGCTTCTACATGGCTGGCGTTGACGCGCTTTCCATCGGGTGTAGGAGCGGGCTTGCCCGCGAACCGTCGAGCTCGAATACATCGCCTCGCGTTCGCGGCCGAAGGCCCCTGCGACCAGGGCGCACCGCCGCGGCGCCTTTAGGCCAGCCCGGACCGAACGCAGGGGCTCCGATGCAGCGCCCCTGGCGACGCGGCGCTCAGGCCTCGAAGCACCGCATCAGCGCGCGCACCAGCGGTTTCATGGAAAAGCTGTCGCCCGGCATCGCGTCGACACTCACGTCGCGCTCGCCGAGGGCGTCGGCCACCAGCGGCCCGACGGCCGCGACCACCATGCCCTGCAGCGCGCCGCGCAGCGCCTCTTCCTTGCCCTGCCAGCGCGCCACCTTGAACAACCGCCGCACCTGGGGCGAGCTGGTGAAGGCGATGGCATCAAGATCGCCGCCCGCCAGCTCGTCGATCAGGCCGGCGACCTGCTCGTCCTCGGTCTGGTCGGCGTAGATGTACGGGAACACCGGCGCGATGTCGGCGCCGGCGTCGCGCAGGAAACGTTGCAGCGTGTCGTTGGGCTCGGTGCCGTAGAGCTGCAGGCCGACGCGACGGCCACCGAGGTCCTGCGCCGCCAGCGTCTCGATGATGCCGTCGGTCGTCGGTGCGGCCGCCTCCAGATCGGTACGAAGCGCGATCTCGCGCAGGGCGCGTGCCGGCTTGGGTCCGCGCGTGATCTTGCGCACCTGACCCAAGCGTTCGACGAAACGCTCGCGCAGATCGCCGCCGGCTCGCTCGGCCACGCCCAGCAGGCGCCGCAGGCCCTCGCCAGTCAGCAGGATCAGGTCGTCGCAGCGGCCGCCGGCGAAATCGCCCAGCCAGGCCTCGATCGGCGCCGGGTCCGGCGCATCGCGAATCTCGACCAGCGGGCAGCGGCGCACGTCGGCGCCGCGGGACTCGAGCATCTGCACGAACAGGTCGAGCTGGCGCGATTCGGGCACTGCCACACGGCGGCCATGCAACACCTGATCCACGTCGTTGGCCATCGTCGTTCGCCCCGCCAGTAGCGCTCCGTCGCCCCTATGATGCAACAGGCGCGCCAGGGCGGCTATCGGTAGCGCTCGCTGCACCGGCCGCCGATCGGGACCTGCCGCACTGCTACCCTTCATGCGTACGCCCGCGCATCCCCGAGCCCCATGCCACGCGAGTCGCCCCCGGCCGGCCACGCCTACAGCGGACCCCACGCCGAGTCGCTCGAACGCGCGCGGCGCTTGGCACGGCTGCTCGATTCGGCCTTTCGCGTGCCCGGGACGTCCTGGCGCATCGGGCTCGATCCCATTCTGGGGCTGATCCCCGGTCTGGGCGACCTGGCCACCGTGCTGCCGGCGCTATGGATCGTGGAGCTGGCGCGCCGCCTGGGGATGCCGCGACGCACTCGGCTGCGGATGCTCGCCCACATCGGGTTCGACATGGCGTTCGGCGCGGTGCCTCTGGTCGGCGATATCGCCGATGCGCGCTACCGCGCCAATCGGCGCAACATCGCGCTCATCGACGAGTTCCTCGCGCGCCAGGCACAGCGCGAGCGGCCTTGAGCGCACTCATGCTCGAGGCCATCGCGCGCACCATGGTGCTGCTGACCGCCGCGGCCACTGCGGCACCGCTGCTGCGGCGGCGCACGTGGTGGGTGCGCGCCTTCGATTTTCCGCGCACCCAGATCGCGCTGTTCGGCATGGCCGCGCTCGCGCTGTTCGCGCCGGTTGTCCGCCCCACCTGGTCCGACCTCGCGACTGCCGCGCTCGGGCTCACGGCCGTGCTCCGCCAGCTCTATCTCATCTTCCCGTACACGCGGCTGGCGCCGAAGGAGGTGCTGCGCGCGCAGAGGCCGGTGGCCGCCAGCACCATCCGCCTGATGGTCGCCAACGTCTGCACCCCCAACCGGCGCGCCGGCGAGCTGCTCCGGATCGTGCGCGCGGTCGACCCGGACGTGCTATTGCTGCTCGAGAGCGACGCCTGGTGGGAGCGGCAGGTGAGCGAACTCGAGACGGACTACCCGTGGGTCGTACGCTGCCCGCAAGACAATCTCTACGGCATGCATCTGTATTCGCGCCTCGAGCTGGTCGACCCCCGTATCCGCTTCCTGGTGCAGGACGACATCCCGTCGATCCATACGCGGGTGGTGCTCCGCTCGGGCCAGCTGACGACGTTCTACGGCCTGCATCCGGCACCCCCGAGCCCGACGGCGAATGCCGAATCGACCGAGCGCGACGCCGAGCTACTGCTCGTCGGCCGTGCCATTCGCACCAGGGAACGCACGGTGATCGTCACGGGCGATCTCAACGACGTGGCGTGGTCGCGCACGACGCGGTTGTTCCGGCGCGTCGGCCGGCTGCTCGATCCGCGCGTCGGACGTGGTCGCTACAGCACCTTCCACGCGCAATACTGGTTCATGCGCTGGCCGCTGGATCACCTGTTCCACTCGGACGATTTCAACCTGGTCTCGATCGCCCGATTGCCGTATTTCGGCTCCGATCACTTTCCCATCGAAGTCACGCTGCACCACGACCCGTCGGCACGGCCACGGCAGGAGCCCGAAGAGACCGATGTCGAGGACCGCTCGCGCGCGCGGCGCGTCATTCGCCGCGCCGGTATCCGGACGTGGCGGTGATCCGGCGCGAGGAATCCCGGGATCCCGCGCGCCATGTACTATCCTTGGGCGAGGACCGGCCAACGAAGGGAGAACAACGCCATGATCCGACTCCTATTCGCCACCCTGGCCCTGGCGCTGGCACTACCGGCCGGCGCCTCCGAAGAGGCACAGCTGCAGTGGTTCGGCCAATCCGCGGTGAAGATCACGACCGCTGGCGGCCAGACGATTCTGATCGACCCCTTCATCAGCAGTAATCCGGCCACGCCGGAGGAATTCCAGGAGCTCAGCCAGCTCGGCCCGGTGGATCTGATTCTCGTCACGCACGCCCATGGCGACCATTGGGGCGACACACCGGCGATCGCCGAGCGCACCGGGGCGCCCGTGGGGGTCAATGCGGACTTCGGCAGTACTTTACGCACTCTCGGTGTGCTGCCGCAGGACCAGCTCATCCGCTTTAACAAGAGCGGGCCGATCCGGCCCGTGGGCGACGGGATCACGGTGACGATGACGCACGCCGAGCATAGCTCGGATTTCATCCACAACGAGTCTGGCGAGGCACCGAGCGTGCATCCCGGCGGCGAGCCGGCGGGCTACATCCTCGAACTCGAGAACGGCTACACCATCTGGCACATGGGCGACACGGGCGTATTCAGCGATATGCAGTGGATCACCCGCTACTACGAACCCGACCTGATCCTGATACCGATCGGCGGTCACTACACCATGGATCCGGAGCACGCGGCGTACGCGACCGAGCAATTCATCGGCCGCGGCACCATCGTCCCGATCCACTATGGCACGTTCGCCCCTCTGACGGGCACGCCCGAGGCGTTCCAGGAAGCCCTCGGGGAGGCACGGGCACGCGTCGAGGTCATGCAGCCGGGCCAGACCCGGCCGCTGCGCTGATCGAGGGGAAACGGCCCGCCCGTTTGCAACGAGGGGGCCGGCACTTTGCGGCCCCGGGGCCGCCGAATCAGGCGGCCGTCACTGATTCGCGGCGCGCCAGCCGCGCGTCGTCAACGCCCGGCTGAGCGCGGCTGCTGGACAAGGCGCCGCGCAGTGCCTAGACCGTTATTGTCTTGTCTCGGGTCGCGGCGCGGGAATGCGCCGCAGGCGAGCGATGGAGCGCGCTCGCGCGCCCGGCAGTAGAGGGAGATCCAGTGAAGGGACTCGCTGGTGCGCAGGAGGGAGCCTGCCCAGGCCACAATCGATTCGCGTGCGTGCTGCTGCTGGCGGTGCTCGGCGCCGGCGCCGCGGGTGTGCTGACCGGCGCCACGGCGTCTCAGTCGCCGGCGCAAGAAACGGCCCCGCAGCCGTCGGACGCGCAGGCGCAAGGCGGCGCTGACGCCGCGGCTGATCCGCAGTCACCACCGCCTGACGGTAGCCCGTCCGGGATCTTCGAACGCGTGATCGAGCGCGCCCGCAGCCGGGCGGGCGAGCCCTTCAGCCCACCGCAACCGGCCCCCCTGCCCGAAACACTCAGGCAGCTCGGCGATCGCCAGTACCGGGATATCGAGTTCAAGCCGGAGCAGGCGCTATGGACCGATCGCAGCCGCTTCAGCGTTCAGTTCCATCATCTTGGTTTCCTCTACCAGTCTCCGGTCACGATCAATGAGGTGGTCGACGGTGAGGTGCGCCCGGTCGAATACAGCCCGGACCAGTTCGACCTGGGCCCCAACGGCGAGCTGCGCGAGTCGCTGAGCGACGAGCTCGGGTACGCCGGGCTGCGGGTGCATTACCCGATCAACGGCCCGGACGAAACCAGCGCAGTGCTGTCGTTCCTGGGCGCGTCGTATTTCCGCATGGTCGGCCGCGACCAGCGCTTCGGACTCTCCGCGCGCGGCCTGGCCGTGGATACGGCCCTGCCGAGTGGCGAGGAGTTCCCGCATTTCGTGGCGTTCTGGCTGGTACGCCCCGCACCCGACGCGACCACGCTGACGTTCTACGCCCTGCTCGACAGCGAGTCGGTCACGGGCGCCTACCGCTTCGAGTTCGACCCCAATCGCGGCGGCCAGCTCGCCGTCGACAGCCACTTATTCGCACGGCGCGACGTGGCCAAGCTCGGCATCGCGCCCCTGACCAGCATGTTCATGTGGGGCGAGAACCGGGTACGCCCGGTCGATGACCACCGCCCCGAGGTGCACGACTCGGACGGCCTGCTGGTGCACACGGGCAACGACGAGTGGATCTGGCGGCCGCTGAGCAACCCGGCCGAAGCCCAGGTGAGCTCATTACTCGACCGCAATCCGCAGGGCTTCGGTCTGGTCCAGCGCGACCGCGATTTCCGCAGCTACCAGGACCCGGATCGTCGCTTCGGAGAACGGCCCAGTTTCTGGGTCACCCCGCACGGCGATTGGGGAGCCGGTGCCGTGCAGCTCATCGAGATCCCCTCGCAGCACGAATCGAACGACAACATCGTCGCCTTCTGGGTCCCAGACAAGCGCCTCGCCGCCGGAGAGCATCGCCACATCGCCTACACGCTCGAGAGCTTCTGGTCGCGCCGCGACGCGCAGAAACTCGCGACGGTCCAGCGCACACGAATCGGCCAGGGCGTCCAGGGCGAACAGCAGGAGGAGCGCCCGCCACAAGGTGTGCGCCGGTTCGTGGTCGACTTCACCGGCGGACCATTGGCGCGAATGCAGAACCGCCAGCCCGTTCGTGCCCGCCTGTCGGCGGTCCACGGCGAGGCGCGTGCCGTGTCGGTGCGCCGCTTGCCCGACGAATCGGGCTGGCGCGTCGCATTCAATCTCGCCCCGGACGGATCCGGGCGAGCCGCGGACATGCGGCTGAGTCTATGGCTGCACGGCCATCGGCTAAGCGAGACCTGGAACTACGTGTGGGACCCGAAACTCGTGCGGTGAGCAAGTATGCGCGACACCCCCAGCAAGGAAGCGATCTTGGGCCAAGCCACCTCATTACCCGCGACGCACTCGCGGCGCCTGCTACTCCTCCTCGTCGTCGCCGCGTCGACCTACTACGGCGGCGACATGATGCTGCACATCCTCAGCGCCAACGGCACGACAGGCCTGGAGATCGGGATCGTCGTGCTGTTCACGGTCACCTTCGCCTGGATCGCGATGGCGTTCTGGACCGCGGTGGCCGGCTTCGTCGTGCAGCTGCTGGGGCTCGATCCCCTGTCGCTCGGGCGCGCCGGGCGCCGTGCGCCCGTCGACGCGCCGCTGGTCACGCGCACGGCCGTGGTCATGCCCATCTACAACGAGCCCCCCGAGCGCGTCATCGCCGGGCTCGACGCGACCTGTCGCGATCTGCAACGCACGGGCGAGGCAGCGGCATTCGATTTCTACGTGCTCAGCGACAGCACGGACGCGCACGTCGCCGCCGCGGAGGAGGACGCCGTAGCCGCGCTGGACCAGCGCCTCGGCCAACGGGTGTACTACCGCCGGCGTCCGCGCAACGACGGCCGCAAGGCCGGCAATATCGCCGAGTTCTGCTGTCGCTGGGGCGCCCACTACGACTACATGGTCGTGCTCGACGCGGACAGCCTGATGGCGGGCCGGACCCTGGTCGACCTGGCGCGCGCGATGCAGGCCAACCCGGAGGCGGGCATCATCCAGACCGTGCCGATCCCGGTACGCCAGCACACCTTCTTCGGTCGCTACCTGCAATTCGCCGCGACGCTCTACAGCCACATGCTCGCCAACGGCCTGAGCTTCTGGCAGGCCGACACGGCCAACTACTGGGGCCACAACGCGATCCTGCGCGTCGACGCGTTCATGGATCATTGCGGACTGCCCACGCTGCCGGGCGAGCCGCCCCTCGGCGGCGAGATCCTCAGCCACGACTTCGTTGAAGCCGCATTGATGCGCCGCGGCGGCTGGCGTGTCTACTTGTTCCCCGAGATCGGCGGCAGCTACGAGGAGATCCCGACCAACCCCCTCGATTTCGCCAAGCGCGACCACCGCTGGGCCGAAGGCAACTTCCAGCACCTGCGTCTGCTAGGCGCCCGCGGATTGCATGCAATCAGCCGGGTGAACTTCCTCATGGGCGCACTGGCCTACGGCTGCTCGTTGTTCTGGCTGCTGATGCTGGCGCTGGGCACCGTTGATGCGGTCTCGAGCGCCCTTACGGCGCAGCTCTATTTCCGGCCCGAGGGCCAGCTATTTCCCAACTGGCCCGTCTCGCGTACTGCGCAGATGATCTCGCTGCTTTTCATCGTTGTCGCCATGCTGGTGTTGCCCAAGCTGATGGGCCTGCTGTTGTGCCTGTTCGACCGCGAACGCCGCCGCGCCTTCGGCGGGGCCATGCGGGTGACGGCGAGCGCAACGCTCGAACTGCTGTTCTCGGTGCTGATCGCGCCGGTCATGATGACCTTCCACGCCTTCTTCGTCGCCAGCATCCTGTGCGGCCGCCGAGTCAAATGGGCGCCCCAAAGCCGCGACGGCCGGCGCATTCCCTGGGCCGAGGCCGTGCGCGCCACGGCGGCGGCCAGCATCATGGGATTGGGCTGGGGCTCGCTCACCGGCTGGGTGACGCCGCTGTTCTTCTGGGCACTGGCCCCAGTGCTCGTGGGCCTGGTGCTCGCCGCGCCCCTGGTCGCGGTGTCGAGCAGCCCGGCGCTGGGCGCGCTGCTGCGGCGCCACGGCATTTTCCTGACTCCGGCCGAGACCACGCCGGAACCCGTGCTCGATCTCGCGCCGAGCGAATCCCCGCAGCCGCACCGCCAAGGAGCCAGCGCGTTGGCGGAGGTGCCGGCGCCACGCTTTCGTGCAATGCCTGCTCAGCGGCTCGACGCCGGCTGGGACGGCGAGGGCGTTCGCCGGCGGGCCTGACACGCCCGCCGCTGCAACGACCAAGTCCGTTCGCGCCCATACCATTGCGCGTGGCTCGGCGCAGGCGTGCGCCATCGCCTGGCGTACGCCGCCCGAGGGAACGCGCCCTGCCCCGTGCACCTCGTCGGTGCACCCTTGCCCCAAGAAGGCGCGTTGGAACCGGCCGAGAGGGGCGTCATGCCCGAGCGTGCGCCCGCACAGGCGCGATCTGACGCCATTTGCGCGCCCCGGAACCATTGACCGCCCTGTGGCACGCAACCTGCTCCCCCCGGCAGGCATCCGCGCGCCGACGCCAGCCGTCGCCGTGCAAGTCCCGCACACATGCCACATTGGGGAGCGATCGTGTCTTATCTCGCGCCTTCGGAATTTGTCACCAAGATGGTCGATGCCGGCGAGTCCAAGGTCTACATGGCCACCAAGGACGTCATCATCCGGGCGTACATGGCGGGGGCGATTCTCGCGCTCGCGGTGGTCTTCGCCGTCACGATCAACGTCCAGACCGGCATGCCGATCCTGGGCGCGGCCTTGTTCCCGGTCGGTTTCTGCATGCTGTACCTGATGGGCTTCGACCTATTGACCGGCGTGTTCGTCCTGACACCGTTGGCATGGCTCGACGGAAGGCCGGGCGTTACGCTGCAGCGTGTCCTCGAGAATTGGGGCAAGGTCTTCATCGGCAACCTCGGTGGCGCCCTGACGGTGGCATTCATCATGGCGATCAACTTCACCAACGGCTTCACCACCGAGATCAGCGAGGTGGGCCAGACCATCGCATCGGTGGGCGAGGCGCGCACCGTCGGCTACAAGGACAACGGCGCCGGCGGCTGGTTGACCCTGTTCATCCGTGGCGCGCTGTGTAACTGGATGGTGTCGCTGGGCGTGGTCGGGGCGATGATCTCCACCACCGTGCCGGGCAAGGTGATCGCCATGTGGATGCCCATCATGGTGTTCTTTTTCCTGGGCTTCGAGCACTCGGTGGTGAACATGTTCCTGTTCCCACTGGGCCTGATCCTCGGCGGCGAGTATTCGATCGGCGACTACCTGTTCTGGAACGAGATCCCGACCGTGCTCGGAAACATCGTCGGTGGCATCGCCCTCACCGGTCTGACGCTCTACACGACACACGTCCGGACCTCGCCCAAGCGGACCCTGGGAGCCTGACCGAGAAGCCACGGGCCCGCTACGGCCCAGGTGCTCGGACGGCCCCTGGGACCGTAGGCGCCGGTGGCGAAGTAACCCGCTCACCGTTCGCTTCTATAGAGCCATCGGCGTGACAGCCCGGGCGGGCTCCACGCCGATGGCGCACGGTTCACGTTCGGAGGCAAGTCCCATCGCCGGCGCCAGCATCCCCGCACATCATCCCAGCCCAGCGGCATCTGCGCTGCAGGTCTCGGTCGGCCAGTTCTCGGATTCGGGCCGTAAGCCGGTCAACCAGGACTTCCATGGCCTGAGCATGCCCCACGGACCGCAGCGCGATTCGAAAGGGCTCGCGATCGCGCTCGCCGACGGCATCGGCAGCAGCGAGGTCAGCCAGATCGCCAGCGAGACCGCGGTCCGCAGCTTTCTGGAGGATTACTTCTGTACATCGGAGGCCTGGAGCGTCAAGAAATCGGCCCAGCGTGTGCTGATGGCCATCAACCACTGGCTGCATTCGCACACCCGCAAGAGCCGCTACTGCGAGGATCAGGACCGCGGCTACGTCTGCACCCTCAGCGCGATGGTCCTGAAAGCGACCGTCGCGCACATCTTCCACGTGGGCGACAGCCGCATCTATCGCGTCCACGGCCGCTCACTGGAGCAACTCACCGAGGACCACCGGATCTGGCTGTCGCGACACGAGAGCTATCTCGGCCGGGCCATGGGCGTCAACGCGCAAATCGAGATCGATTACAAGACCGTGGCGCTCGAGCGCGAGGACGTCTTCGTACTCGCCACCGACGGTGTCTACGACCACGTGAGCGCCGACGAGATCGCCCGGACCATTGCCGCACACGCCGACGATCTCGACGAGGCGGCCCGCCGCATCGGCCACGCGGCGTACGAGCACGGCAGCCCGGACAACCTCACGGTCCAGATCCTGCGCGTGGAGCAGCTCGCGGACGAGGACGCAGGCGAGTTCCACCAGCGCCTCAGCGAACTCGTGATTCCGCCCGACCTGGAGGCGCGCTCTCGATTCGACGGCTACGAGATCGTTCGGAAGATTCACGCCAGCAGTCGCAGCCACGTCTATCTCGCCCGCGATGGCGAAACCGACGCGCTGGTTGCGATCAAGACGCCGGCGACCGAGCTGGCGCAGGATGCGGTCGCGCTCGAGCGCTTCTTGCTGGAGGAATGGGTCGCCCGCCGCATCGACAGCCCCCACGTACTCAAGCCGTTCGCCCCGGAGCGTCGGCGCAGCCATCTGTACGTGGCGATGGAGTACGTCGACGGGCAAAGCCTCACGCAGTGGATGCGCGACCACCCGGAGGCAGGCATCGAACGCGTGCGCCCCATCGTCGAGCAGATCGCGCGCGGCCTCCGGGCATTCCACCGCCAGGAGATGCTGCACCGCGACCTGCGTCCGGACAACATCCTGATCGACCCGAGCGGCACGGCCAGGATCGTCGATTTCGGCTCGGCCCGTGTCGCCGGGATCGCCGAAGCCGCCCCGCGCATGGACGATCCGGCCCACCTGGGCACGGAACAGTACTCGGCACCGGAGTACTTCATGGGCGAAGACACCTCGGCGCGATCCGACCTGTTCTCGCTCGGCGTCATCACCTACCAGATGCTCACCGGCCATCTGCCGTACGGCACCGCCGCGGCCCAGGTCCGTACGCGCGCCGGCCGCAACAAGCTCCAGTACAGCCCCGTGTTCAAGCACAACCGGGAAGTCCCCACCTGGATCAACGGCGCGCTGAGGCAGGCCGTCCACCCCGATCCGGAGCGCCGGTACGAGGATGTGGACGAATTCATCCACGACCTGCGCTACCCGCGCAAGGACTTCCTCAGCGAAACGCGTCCGCCGCTCGCCGAACGCGACCCCGAACGATTCTGGAAGAGCGTCTCGGCCATCCTGGCCCTGGTGAGCCTCGCGCTGCTCGTCCTCCTGCAGTCCGGCTGACCACTGCAGCGGCCGTCATGGAGCGGGGCCATGCCGGGATCGCGGTCACGGTCTGCGGCGCGGGGGCGATTAAGCGCCCGTAACCGCGCGGTAAAGATCTCTTCAGTCCAGGTCCCGCAGCATGCCCCTGGTCGACGGCGCAAGCGACGCCAGACATCTCCTCCATCGCCATCCTGCCGCAGGCCTTGGGCCTGCGGCTTTTTTCTCGCCCCCGCATCGGCGCGCATGCCGGATCCGTGAACACGCCGTAACGTGGGGGACAGGACCCATCCACGTGCGGGACGAGAACATACACATGTCCCGTGCCCGGGCATCCCCCAGCTCGGGCAGCCAGTGGGACTCCCCTCGTGTGTTCGGCCGCGTTCGCATGCCATGCGACGCGGCCGTTTTTTAATCCGCAGTGATGCTGGCTTGCTTGCGCCCTGCACGCCGTCGCGTACCCTGTCGCCGAGCCTGGACGGACGCCGGTATGGACGAGATCGCCCCCGGCATAAACTTCCCATTCGGAGCAACGAAGTTGATCGGGTCGTTGATGGCGTAGCCGTAGAGGTTCATGGAGCCACCCGCGAACCCGATCGGATCTTTTGCGGTCCAGCGGCCACGTACGGGATCGTAATCCCGAGCACCGAATCTGGTCAGTCCAGTGTGCTGGTCATAGAGCCCGCCCGCGAACCCAAACGGCTGGAATCCCGGATTGGAGTTGCGCATGATTTGGCGAACGGACTGTAGTCCATCCGTTGGGCGATGGTACCGGTCTCGGCATTGACGACGAGATGCACGCTACCAAGGTGGTCGGAGACGATGCGGTATTCGGTCTCCTCGCCGGTATCCGGGTCGATGGCGATCATGTAGGCCGGGACATTGGCCTGGTCGGCGTAGACGAACCGGCGGGTGATCTCGCCGTCGGCGTTGAGTTGCGCAACCGGATTTAGCTGATCGCGATAGAGCCAGCCCTTCTGTAGCGTTCCGTTGACCTTCTTGCCGATCCGTCGGTTCATGCCATCGATGAGGTACTCGATGGTGGTGCCGTCCGGCAGTTCGACGCTGCGCAGGTTGCCGGCGGCGTCGTAGTCGTAGGTGGTGGCGTAAGCTTCCCCTACAGGTGAACCAGCGGGAGTTGGACACTCTGGCACAATGAAGAGCCGGAGGTCATAA
>CAZVBX010000022.1:0-34543 GCA_964625925.1 uncultured Ectothiorhodospiraceae bacterium
TGGTCGACATCGGCATGCGCATGCTCGCCCCGCGCGAGCTGTTCCGCGCCAACGGTTTCCCGGACAGCTACGCCATCGAGCACGGCCCGGACGGCAAGCGCCTCACGAAAATCGCCCAGGTGCGCCTCGTCGGCAACAGCGTCCCGCCGCAATGGGCGCAGGCGCTGACCGAGGCCAACTTCGTTCACGAGCGGGAGGTCGAGGCGGCATGACGGTGCAGACACCGTCTCGTCCAGTGATGCGCTACCTGGGCGGGAAGTTCGGTTCTCGCGGGTGCTTGGCCGATTGGATTGTCCGGCATTTGCCGCCGCATCGCGTCTACGTTGAGCCATTTGGCGGCGCTGCGAGCGTGCTGCTGCGCAAGCCGCGCGCGTATTCCGAGGTCTACAACGATCTCAACGAGGACGTGGTCAACGTCTTCCGCGTCCTGCGTGATCCATTGCAGGCCGAGCAGCTCCGCGCGCAACTGGAGCTGACGCCGTTCAGCCGTCAGGAGTTCGATGCCGCCCGCGTAGAGGGTGACGATCCGGTCGAGCGCGCCCGCCGCACGATCTTTCGCTCCTTTGCTGGATTCGGATCGGCCTCGGCCAATATCGAGTACGTCACCGGGTTTCGGGCCAATAGCAACCGCAGCGGAACGACCCCAGCGCACGACTGGCGTTCCTTTCCCGACGTGGTGCCTCAATTTGTCGAGCGCCTGCGTGGGGTGGTGGTCGAGTGCCGAGACGCGCTCGAGGTGATGCGCCACCAGGACTCGTCCGAAACGCTGCATTACGTCGATCCGCCTTACCTGCGTGCGACGCGCCAGCAGGGCATCACGCGTCCAGGTAAACCGCGGCAGGAATATACGCACGAATACACCGATGCGCAGCACGAGCAGCTCGCCGATGCCCTGCACGAATTGCAGGGGATGGTCGTTCTTTCCGGTTACCCATCTGCCATGTACGACCAGCTCTATCAGGGCTGGGAGCGTATCGATCGTGCGTCGTTCGCTGATGGCGCGCGGCCGCGCACCGAGTGCCTCTGGTTAAATTCA
The DNA here is from genome assembly GCA_964625925.1 of uncultured Ectothiorhodospiraceae bacterium. Lineage (GTDB taxonomy): Bacteria > Pseudomonadota > Gammaproteobacteria > XJ16 > Halofilaceae > Halofilum. The sequence continues at coordinate 1,037 of CAZVBX010000022.1, forward strand.
ACTGCCGCGGCGGGGATAGCGGCGCAGGGACCCGACCTGTTCGGGGGAGGGGTGCCATGCCCCTGACCGCCGCCGCCATCAAGGAAGCCGCGCCGCGCGCCAGCGCCTACGAGCTCAACGACAGCGACGGGCTGGTGCTGCGGGTGCTGCCGTCGGGTACGCGCAGCTGGTGCGTCTACTACTGGGAGCGCGGGCGCAAGCGCCGGGCCACGGTCGGCCGCTATCCGGACATGGGGCTCAAGGCGGCCCGCGCCGAGCGTGATCAGGTCAAAGCGCGCGCCGCCGGCGCCGACGCGATCACCGTCGAGGCCTTCGCGGCCGAGTACCTGGAGGCGACGGCGCAGCACAAACGCTCGACGGCCGCCGACGCCCGCATCCTGCACAAGGACGTGATCCCGGTCATTGGCGATCGGCCCGTCGTGCAGCTTACGCGGCGCGAGTGCACGGCCGTGGTCGACCGAGTCCAGCAGCGCGGTGCACCCGAGATGGCCGCGCGCACCCACGCGCTTTTGCGCCGGCTACTGCAGGTCGCCGTCGAGCGCGGCATTCGGGAGGACAACCCGGCCAGCCGCATGGGCGTGCGCCAGGGTGAGCCGCGCGATCGCGTCCTCGGCACCGCCGAGCTGGCCGACTGGTGGCCGCATGTGCTGCACGACGTGCCGCCGGCGCCGCGCCTCGCGCTGGCCCTGGTGCTGGCGACCGGCCAGCGCCTCGGCGAGGTGCTCGCCCTCGAGCCGCGCGAGATCGACCGCGTCGACCAGCTGTGGCTGATGCCCGCGTCCAAGGCCAAGAACGGCCACGCCCACACCGTGCCGCTCACCCAGTGGTCCACCGAGCTGATCACCAGCGCCCGCGAGCACTGGCCGGGCAGCGAGTACGTGATCCCGGTCTCGGCCGACACGGTGCGCGCCCACATGCACGCGACCGTCGCCGCCGCCGAGATCGACCACGCCACCCCGCACGACCTGCGCCGCACCGTCGCCACCTGGCTCGGCCGCCTCGGCTACAACCGCACGGTGCAGGACAAGGTGCTCAACCACGTCGACCAGAGCGTCGGCGCCATCTACGACCGTTACGCCTACCTGGACGAGAAGCGCGCCGCCCTCGAGGCGTGGGCCGAGCGCTTCCACCAGATCACTGAGGGAGGGCAACCGTGAGCGAGATCATCGAATGCACGGCCGAGCAGCCGTGGGAGGGCACCTTGCAGCCAGGCCAGCGCGTTCGACACCACGGGGCACGCGAGGTCGGCGAGCAGGAGGATGGCTACCCGGGTGGCGACCTCGTGCGCTACGAGTGCGTGCACTGCGGGACGCGCTGGAAAGCGGAGATTCCGCAGTGACCGTCTACGTCGACAACGCGCAGATCCCGTACGGCCGCATGCGCATGTGCCACCTGCTCGCCGATTCACTCGATGAGCTGCATGCGATGGCCGACCACATCGGCGTGGCGCGCCGCTGGTTCCAGGGCTGGGGCAGGGCGAGCTGCCCGCACTACGACATCTGCCTGAGCAAACGCCGCATCGCCGTCGCCGCCGGTGCTGTCGAGATCGACCGCAAGGCACTCGCAGCGATGCTCCCGCGCTTGCGCCGAACCCTTACGCCAGTCACCGAGGGAGACCATAGCGATGACTGAATACGCCGCGCGCGACCCGCGCGATCTCGATCAGTACTACCTGCGCCACGTCTCGGCGATGACCGCCGAGGGGCTGCACGAGAAACACCACATCGCCGCTGAGCTCGCGCATCGGGATCGCGAGATCGACCGTCTTACCGGTGAGCTGGAGCGCACCCGCGCCGTGGTCGCCGAACTGCGCGAGGACACCTGCGACTTCTGCAACATGTTCGAGCGCCAGCAGTGCGCCACACAGAAGCAGGACCTGCGCGCGCGCCTGGCCCTGCTCGAAGCGTTGCTGGGCCCGCGGCCGGTGATGATCCGTGGTCAGTTGGGTGAGCTGCCGGCACTGAAGCCCGGTCGCGTGGAGCGGATGAGGGAGCCGGGAGAGGGCGAGGGGGGACAGCCGTGAGCGACAGCCAAAGCCTGCGCGATCGTTTCACCGCCAATGCGGAGGAGTTCGACGCGCTGATGACCGAGATGCTGCAGCGAGACGAGCGCCTGGCAGCGGAGCTGGACTACCTCCGAGGCCAAGTGCTCTATCGAACGGGTCACGAGCCGCATGACGCGATCGCATGGTGCAAAAGCGGCAGTGGCCATCTCTGCCATTGGATCCACGTCGGCCCGACGCGCTTGCAGATCGCGAATCCCGGTGAGGTGCAGCTACCGCCAGCGCCGATCGTTGAGACGACCCGGGCACCGGATCTGCTACCCGATGCACACGGCCCGCTTTGCGTGCCGCTCGTGGACGCCCCCGACCGACACCACACCGGCACCACGCAAAACGGGGAAGCCGCAGCGCATCACGCCGCGGGCGGCGCTTGGGACTTCACAAGGGATGATCGCGGAGAGGGCAGCCATGGCGCTGATTAAGCGGGTCACGGTTCCGGCCCGGGCGATATTTCCGGGCGGCTGGTTGGCGCGCTTTGAGCAAACCGTCGCGCGCATTCGTAAGCAGAGAAGAGAGGGGCGCAGCCCCGGGGAGCAAGCATGAGCGAGCACGACAGCACGCCGTCGACGCTGGGCCACATCCAGCAGGTCGGCACCTTCATGGCCGAGGCGACGGCCGAGCTTGTGCGCCGAGCTTCGCGGCACGACCACAGCAAGCTGGAGCCGAACGAGAAGCCAGTATTCGATCGCGAGACACCGCTGCTGCAGCAGCTCGAATACGGTTCCGAGGAATACAACGCGAGCCTCGAGCGCCTCGGCAGCGCCTTGCAGCATCACTACCTGGTAAACAGCCATCACCCGGAGCACTACGCCGCCGGCATCGCCGGTATGGATCTGTTCGACCTGGTCGAGATGGTCGCGGACTGGAAGGCCGCGGCCATGCGCCAGAAGGGCGGCAACGAGCCGAGCGTGGATTACAACGTCGAGCGCTTCGGCATCGATCCGCAGCTGGCCGAAATCATCCGCAACACGCTCGACCGGTGGCCGCGGTCGGAGTAGCGGGCGCATGAACCGCTCCGGCAAAAACGACGAGCTCACCGGCCCGGAGGCGCACACGCAGCGGCGCCAGCTGGTCGAGCACCAGTGCGCGTATTGCCGGCATCGCGTGGACACCGGCTATTACGCCTTCGGCCACGCGATCCGCGACTGCGACCGCAACCTGCGCCCGCCGAAGGGCCGGGTGTGCCGCGGCTTCGAGGTCGATCCGGCCGAGGTCGCATCGACATGAACGGGCGAGCGCCCTGGGAGGCAGAGAGTGGACACTGAGCGCGATCCGCACGACGAGGCCGATGCCCTGCTGCATCAGTGGGGCAGCAACTACGAGCTGATCGCCTGCGGCATGTATCCGCACACGCAGGAGAACGGCGAGGAAGACGTCCCGCCCGAGAAGGTGCAGACCTCGGGCCACACGGATCCGACCGCCAGCATGGCCCTGCGCCGGCGTCACCTGCTACGGATCGATGCTGCCGTCAACGGCCTGCCGCGCCACTGGCGCGACATGCTGATTACGCAGTACGTGCGCGGCCTGTCGGACCGCAAAGCCGCTGCGGAGGCTGGGCGCCATCGCGACGCCTGGGCACGAGAGCGAGACGCTGCACGCATGCTCTTCCTTGGCCGCTACCAGGAGGCGCGCCGAGCCGCTCAAACCGCCACATTTAGCGAGCAGCAGAACCGCCGGTCACCAGATGTTGCGGAGAACGCTTGACAGGTGGCCGGCCACTCAATAGCCTCCCGTGCAAGTGGTCAAAACTGCGCCCAGGCGGCGCACCCGGAAAGCCCCGACGGTTCGCCCTCGGGGCTTTTTCGTGGGCGAGCCCTCGGGTCGCGGCACCGGCTGGTGCTCCTCCCTCCACCAGCGTCCACGGTGCCGCAACCCGAGGCCTTGCTCGTGACTCGCGCCAACGCCGGCCCAGTGGCGCGCCGCATGGGGCAGTAACGCCGGCTGCGCATGACGGGTTCCTCATCCTCCTTGCCGGGCATGCGCCGGGTGCGCCCGAGACAGCGGGAATCACCTCCAATCAAGGCCCTGCACCGGCCAATCCGGGCAGGGCCTTCTCATGTGGGGCGCCGCCGTGAACGCAGCCCGCATCACGCTCATCTGGCTGATGCTGCCGGTGAAGCTGGTGATCTGGCTGGCGATGTTCGCGCTCGGCGCTGTGTGGGCGGCCCTCGACGTCGCGACGGATAGGCTGGAGCCATGAGCTCAGACGCCGAGCTGTCGGCCGACTCCGCGCAATGCTGCCCGACCTGAAATTCGGTCCAGTCAGCGGTTATGGAGAAGTGGCCGGGCGGCCGTCAGCTGGAACTGTAACGCTGGTAGCGAACGGTGGCAGCGCCGATCAGCTGAACGATGTTGGCGCCAAAGGCGCGGACAGGTTTGTCAGCCATTGGGCTACTCACTTCTGCGCAATCCACTCGTTCAGTGTAGCAACGCGGGGTCGGCTATGCCGCAGATCAAGGCTGACACGAGTGGTTTAACCGACACTCGTCGCATCAAAGCGATCCGTGTCGGTGCCCGCGGCCGGTTGCCACGTGCCACGAAAAACGCCCTCAACTGGACAGCCTTCGATACACGCGAGCGCGTCCAGAAGCTGATGCGGCGTGTGTTCCATGAGCCGACAAAATTCACGCTCAAGGGCGTGCTCGTCGACAAGGCGACCAACCGCCGCCTCCGGTCGAGCGTCTATCTGCGCGACGAAGCCACAAAGGGCACGCCGCCTGCGAAATATCTACAGCACCAGGTGCGAGGCACGAGCCGACAGCCCAAGCGCTTCGAGGCTGCACTTCGATCCCGCGGCCTGATCGGCAGCAATCAGTTTGTCGTTCCCGGCCCGGACGCGCCGCTCAACAAGGCGGGCAACGTCACCGGAGGTCGGACGCAGAAGATCCTGAGCGCCCTCGGAGGCAGCCGCGACGCGGCGCAGGACTCGGCCACCAGTGGCGGCTACTTCGTCATGCGGGAGGCCGGCCCGCGCCATCGAGGCACGCTCGAGGGGCGCGGCAAGGCCATCGCCATCGCGAAGCGCCTCAAGACGAAGCTCAAGATCCTGTTCTGGGTCGTCGACGACGCGCCCGATTACAGCCGCCGTCTACGGTTCGATCGATTCAGTCGCAAGACCGCAACTAAGCTGTTTCCGGCGCGCTTCGACCGCGCGCTCAACCGGGAGCTGCGCCGGTGACACCCCATCCATGGGGCGACCTATAGCGCGGGGACCCTGTGAGAAACTCGACCTAGCGGGTAATTCGGACCGCGGTTTTTGCCAGTTTTTGTGATTGGTGATCGGGTCCTTTCTTCCGATCGGATGCGGTCCAATGGCGGAGACGGTCAACAAGGCGGAGTTCGCTCGGTTGACTGGTTACTCCGCGCGCGCGATTTCGCAGTGGATCAAACAGGGCATGCCAGCCGAGGGCACCGGCAAAAAAGGGAGCCCGGTAAGGATCGACACCGCCAAGGCCATCGAGTGGATGTGCCGCCGACGTGTCGAGCGTGAACTGCCCGACAAGAAGGAGATGCGGTCCCGCGAAGAGGAGGAGCTACGCCTGACGAGCGCCCGGGCCGACAAGATCGAGGCCGAGCGTGCGCTGCTGCGCCGTGAGTCGTGTCGGGTCGAAGACGCACGCCAAACGCTGTTCGGTGTTGGTGCGGTCCTCGTTTCGGAACTCGGCTCGCTACCTGGTCGGCTCGCCCATGTGATGCAGGAGACGGACGACCCGGCGGAGGCTCGCGAGCAGCTCGACGATGAATGCCGACGTGTCCGATCTCGAATTGCTGACCGACTCGAGACTGCGGGAGGCAGTCTCGGCGGCGGCGAGATTGATACGTCCGCCGCCGAAGAGGACGGCATGGGAGTGGGCTGAAGCGAAGCGCATCCTACCGGACGACTCGGCCGAGCCGGGACCGTTCCGAACGGATCGCGCGCCCTGGATCCGGGAGATCATCAACCGCATCGCGTCGCCGCGTCACCGCATGGTGGTGGCGGCGATGGGTGCGCAGATGTCGAAGACCGACGGCATCCTGCTCAATACGCTGGGCTGGAAGCTCGACGAGGATCCGCAGCCCTGCATCTACTTCGGACCGACCGAAAAGAACGTCAAGTCGATCAGCAAGGACCGCGTCGACAAGCTCTTCCGGCTCACGCCGAGCCTGTGGGAGGGCTTAGCCAAGGGCAAGGACGACACGGTCTACGAGAAGTTCGTCAATGGCATGCGGCTCGGCTTCGGCTGGGCCGGTTCCGGATCGGAGCTTGCCAGCCATCCGGCCGCGCTCGTGCAAATCGACGAGCGCGATCAGATGCTCGACGTCAAAGGGCAGGGCGATCCGGTCACGCTCGCGAAGGCGCGCGTCTCGACATACCCAAACGGCAAGGTGCTGGTCACGTCGACGCCGACCGAGGGCGCGGTCGAGACCGTCACCATCGAGGAAACAGGGCTCACCCACTGGGAGATTGCCCCGGGCGACGACATCCAGTCGCCCATCTGGCAGCTCTGGCAGGACGGCACGCGGTTTGAGTGGGCGTGGCCGTGCCCGCATTGCGCGGAGTATTTCATCCCGCGCTTCAACCTGGTCGTCTGGGAAGACGGGGCGACACCTGAACGCGCCCGGCAGACCGCACAAATCGCGTGCCCACGTTGCGGCTCGACGATCGACCACCGCCACAAGAGCGAGATGAACAGCCACGGCACGTTCGTGGCGCCCGGCCAGTGGGTGCGGCCCGACGGCACGGTCGAAGGCCTCGAGCCCGAGAACACCATCGCCTCGTTCTGGGTGTCGGGGCTGTGCTCCAGCTGGATGAGCTGGGGTGAGCGCGCGCACGACTACGTGAAAGCCGCGCGCAGCGGCGATCCCGGCGAGATCCAGTCGGTGATCAACACCGGCCTCGGCGAGCTCTATCGCCTCAGCGGCGACGCGCCGCCTTGGGAACACGTCTACGAGTGCTCGGCCGGCTACACCCTCGGCGATGTTCCCGAGGACGTCCTGATGCTGACGGCCGGCGTCGACGTGCAGCAGAACCGCCTGGTGTACGTCGTGCGTGGATGGGGCGAGGGCCTGACGTCCTGGCTCATCGACCGCGGTGAGCTATGGGGCGAGACGGACATGCCGGCCGTCTGGCGGCACCTAGCGAGCCTGCTGGAGGCCACGTACAGCGACCTCGGCACCACCTTGATGGCGGTCGACGAGGGCTTCCGCACCAACGAGGTTTACGACTTCTGCCGTCAGCACAAGGGCCACGCGGTCCCGGCGAAGGGCCGCGCGAACCTCGACAAGCCCTACAAGGCCGCGAACGTCGACGTGAACGTCCGCGGCAAAGTGGTCAAGAAGGGCCTGCAGCACTGGATCCACGACGACGAGATCGGCAAGGCCTGGGTGCACTCGCGCATCGAATGGCCCGAAGATCAGCCCGGCGCCTGGTTTCTGCCGTCGGACATCGACGAGGACTACTGCAAGCAGATCGTCTCGTGGCAGCGCATCACGAAGCCGTCCGGGCGCACCGTCTGGATCAAGGCGCGCAAGGACGACCACTACCTCGACGCCGAGGTGCTCGCGTATCTGGCCGCCCGGATCCGCAACGCCGATCGCTTGCGCAAGGCGGACCACAGCGAACAGCGCAAGCCGGTCGGCTCGCGCCAGCGGCGTAGCACGCGCAGCAACTACCTGGGGTGATCCATGGCCTACACGCAGGCAGACCTCGACGCGATCCGCGATGCCGAGGTGAAGCAAGCCCAGGGCCGGATGCCCGAGCGCATCACCATCAACGGGCGCACGATCCAGTACGCCAGCATGAGCGCTGAGGAGCGGCGCGCCCTCAAGGCCGAGATTGTTCGCGCGCTGAAGAACCGCAAGCCGCGCGCCTATGCCGCCTACTCGAGCAAGGGTTTCTGAAGTGGCCGCGCAGCGTTCCGATCACGTCCAAGGCCTGGGCGGTCAGTCGCTGACGTTGCCGTCCGGCAAGCCGATCCGGCGCATGTCGCACGGCTCGGGGGCGCCGTACCAGGGCGGTGGAACCGGCCGCCGGACGCGCGGCTGGTATGCGCCCGGCACCGGGCCAACATCGTCGGCCGTCGGCAACCTGGAGAACCTGCGCAACCGCTCGCGCAGCCAGTACCGCAACGACCCCTACGCCAAGTCGGGCATCAACAAGCTGGTGTCGAACATCGTCGGCACCGGCATCAAGCCGCGCTCGACGGCGGAGGACAAGGCGTTTCAGCGGATCGTGCAGCGCTGGTTCAAAGGGTGGGCGCCGCAGTCGGACCCGGAGGGCCTGCTCAGCTTCTACGGCCAGCAGATGCAGGCGGTGAACACCTGGCTGCAAGGCGGTGAAGCGTTCGTCCGTAAGCGGCCGCGGCGGCCGGCGGATGGGCTCACCGTGCCGCTGCAGGTGCAGGTGATGGAAGCGGAGATGTGCCCGCTCCACTGGAACGGGTACTGGGGCGCCAACACCATCCGCCACGGCATCGAGTTCGATGTGATCGGGCGCCGCGCGGCGTACTGGTTCTACAAGGCGCACCCGGGCGATGCCGCCTGGATGAGTGTGGACTCGCATCAGCTCACGCGCGTGCCGGCCGACGAGGTGATTCACCTGTTCGACCCGGTCCGCCCCGGCCAGATCCGTGGCGTGCCGCACATGGCGCAGGTTCTGCTGCGCATGTACGACCTGGACAAGTACGACGACGCCACGCTGCTGCGCCAGCAGATCGCGAACCTGTTCGCGATGTTCATCCAGAAGCAGCCGGATGAAGACGAGGGCGGCCCGACCAATCCGGTGACCGGCGCGGCCGCCGAGGACAAGGGCGATGACATCCCGAGCATCGGCCTGGAGCCGGGCATCGTGCAGGAACTCCAGGAAGGTGAGGTGCCGAAGTTCTCGGCTCCGCCGGATGCAGGGTCGTCCTACAAGGATTTCCTGGTGCAGCAGCTACAGGCCGTCGGTGTTGGCTTCGAGGAAGGCTACGAAGTCATGACCGGCGACTTCTCGCGCATCAACGACCGCCTGGCGCGGTTGGTGCTGCAGGAATTCCGCCGGCGCGTGCAGCAGTGGCAGCACCATATCGTCATCCACCAGCTGTGCCGCCGGGTCTGGGAGTGGTGGCTGCCGCGCGCGATCCTCGCCGGCCTCGAGGCCCCCGGCTACGCCGACACGCCTGAGCGCTACCAGGGCGTCAAGTGGATCCCGCAGGCCTGGCCGTACATGCACCCGCTGCAGGATGTCGCCGCGCACAAGGAGTCTCGTCGGGCGGGCTTCAAGACCCGGGCGGACATCGTCAGCGAGAGCACCGGCGAGGACATCGACGAGGTGCACGAGCAGCTCGCGGCGGAGAACGCAGCCGCCGAAGAGCTCGGCCTCGTGCTCGACAGCGACGCCAAGTACACGTCGGGTAGCGGCGTGACACAGGCGCGCCCAGAAGGCTCGACGTTCCTGGCGCCCGAGGAGGAGCAGGCTGAATGAACAACTACTCCCACATCGCACACCGGGTGTTCAATCGACCGCACCTGGTCGAGCCCAATTACGGGCGCGTGTTCGTCGGCGCGCTGGCCGACCGGCTCGGCATCCGCTCGTTGGCGATGCCCGACGGCACGCGCATCGAGGGCACGAGCATCAGGGCCGCGGCCGACGAGTACCAGCCGGGGCAGCGCTCGATCGTCGATTCAGTCGACGGCATCGCGATCATCCCGGTCGAGGGCACGCTGATGCACAAGTACGGGCACATCGACCCGTACTCGGGCGCAACCGGCTACGACGGCATCCAGGCCAAGCTCGAGGAAGCGCTCGACGATCCGAGCATCCGCGGCATCCTGCTCGACATCAACAGCCCCGGCGGTGAGGTCTCCGGTTGCTTCGACCTGGCCGACTTCATCTATGAGGCGCGCGCCATCAAGCCCATCTGGGCGCTGGCCGACGAGTGGGCCGCCTCGGCGGCGTACGCCCTCGCCAGTGGTGCCGAACGCATCATCGCCCCACGCACCGCGGAGATGGGGTCGGTCGGCGTGCTCACGCTCCACGTCGACCACAGCCAGATGATCCAGGAAGCCGGCCTCGACGTGACGTTCATCTTCGCCGGCGATCACAAGGTCGACGGCAACCCGTTCGAGCCGCTGCCCGAAGAGGTGCGCGCCGACATCCAGGCCGAGATCGACGAGGTCTACGGCATCTTCGTCTCGACGGTCGCGCGCAACCGGGGCATGTCCGAGACCGCGGTGCGGGAGACCGAGGCCCGCGTCTACAACGCGCGCGATGCGCGCAATGTCGGGTTCGCCGATGAGGTCATGGCTGCCCGCAATGTCCTGCCGACCTTCGATGCCTACATCAATGGGCAGGACCGCAACCGACTCACCAACTTCGCCAGAGAGGTATCCGACATGAGCCTGTCGCTATTGGGGCGCGGCCGGAAGGCCCGCCGCGTCGAGGAAGAGACCGCCACGCCCGAGGGTGAAGAGGCGGGGGCCGCCGTCGACGCCGCCGAGGCCGCCGGCACTGAGCAGACCGGCGAAACCGGCGAGGAAATGGAGGCCGCCCCCGAGGGCGAGGCCGTCGGCGAAGAGGAATCCGAGGAGGCCGAGCAGGCCGCCACCCCGCAACGGATCGTCTCCCTGTGCACCGAGGCGCGTGTGCCGCAGCTGGCCAACAGCCTGATCCAGTCGGGTTCCTCGCTCGCCGAGGCGCAGGCTCGCGTCGAGGATGCGCGCACGATCCGCGACGTCTGCGCGGCCGCCGGCGTTCCGCACCTGGCGGACAAGGCCATTGAGGCCATCGATCAGCAGCGCTTTGCGGATCTCGTCCGCACGGCGCTCACGGAGGCGACCGCCGCCGCTCCGGGCGACGAGGTCAGCCATCACCAGCCGCCCGAGCAGCCTGGCGGGCGCGCTGCCATCAACGCCGTACAGTTCTACCAGCGCGATCAGCGGTAGGCCGCGGCAGAGCACTCAGCCAATCAGAGGTGAAAGCCGATGACTGTGTTCAATGAGGGCCGCCATGCGGCCGAGTTCCTGGTCAGCGAAGCGAACGGCCATCGTTCGCGGGAGACCATCACCATCGCCTCCGGCGAGAACCTGGAAGCGGGCGCCGTCCTGGGCCAGGTGTCGGCGGACAGCACCTACAAGGAATACAACCCGGGCAACGCTGACGGCTCCGAGACGGCCGTCGCCGTGCTCTACGACGCCGTCGATGCAACGAGCGGCGAAAAGGACGGCGTGATCGTGGCCCGTGATGCCGAAGTCGATCGTGCTGCGCTGTCCTGGTTCGACGGCGCGACCGATGCCCAGAAGGATACGGGCGTCAGCGAACTGGCCAACGTCGGCATCATCGCCCGGTAAGCCAGACACCCAACCCATCGCCTAGAGAAGCCGCCTGCGAGGCGGTTTTTTCGTTCCGGAGGTTTTGATCATGCCCGGCATGGATATTTTCAACAGCGACGCGTTCTCGCTGACGCAGATGACGAGCGCCGTCAATCAGCAGGACTTCGTCCCGTCGCGCCTGCGCAGCATGGGGCTGTTCACCCCGCGCGGGGTGACCACCCAGACCATCATGATCGAGCGCAAGGGTACGTCCCTCAGCCTCGTGGCGACCTCGCAGCGCGGCAGTGAGCCCGAGCAGCGCACCCGCGACCAGCGCGACGTGCGTGATCTGCGGGTGCCGCACCTCAACAAGGAAGCGGTCATCTACGCCGACCAGGTGCAGAGTGTGCGCGCCTTCGGCTCGGAGACCGAGCTGGAGATGGTGCAGAACCTGGCCAATCAGGAGGTCGATCACGTCCGCTCCGAGATCGACATGACCGAGGAAAACATGATGCTCGGCGCGGTGAAGGGCACGATCACGGATGCCGACGGCTCCACGATCTTCAACCTGTTCACCGAGTTCGGCGTCTCGCAGACCTCGGCCTTCAACTTCGCCCTCGGCACGGACGCGACCGACGTCCGCGGCAAATGCCAGGAAGTGAAGCGGTCGATGGGCAAGGATCTCAAGGTCGGCAGTATGCCGTTCGAGGTGCACGCCCTGTGCTCGGACAGCTTCTTCGATCAGCTGATCAGCCACCCGAACGTCAAGGAAGCCTACGAGCGCTACCAGGACGGCGCGATGCTGCGCAACGACCTGACGTGGGATCAGTTCCCGTTCGCCGGCGTCGTGTTCGAGAACTATCGTGGCTCCGACGATGGCTCGAGCGTGACGATCGCAGACGGCGAGGCGCACTTCTTCGCCAAGGGCATCCCGGATCTGTTCGTGGTCGCGTACGCCCCGGCCGACACCATGGAAACGGTCAACACCATGGGTCTGCCGCGCTACGTGATCCCGGGCATCGACCCCAGCGGCAAGCAGCGCTGGCAGTCGTTCGAGGTGCAGGCCAACCCGCTGCCGTACTGCAGCCGGCCGAAGCACCTGAAGAAGGCGACGGCGACCTAACGGCTTCGTCGTGGATCCCTTCGCCCAGGCAACCGCCGACACCCTTCTCGGAGTAGGGGTGTCGGCGGTTTTCAAACCCCAGTCCGGCGCCGAGGTCGACACGCATGTCGTGCTCGACACCGACGTCGAGCTCGGGGGCGTCGGCGTGCGCAGTGCCGAGGACATCCACGTGATCTCGGCAGCGCGGGCTGATGTGGGCGTGCCCGTCACCGGCGACGTGTTCACGGTCGACGGGACCGACTACACCGTCGACGGCTATCCCGAGGATGACGCCGGCGACGAGTACTTGATCAAGGTGATCGTGCGATGAACGTGCGTATTACAGAAGGGTACATCGAGCTTGGCAGGGAGCCGAATGTGACTCAGGTCTGCGCGGGTGAAACCGTCTTTTTGGATCGGCATACAGCGGAGATTCTGTGTGATCGGGGCTTCGCAGTAGAGGTGGTGCGATGACGGTCCAGGCGCTGCTGCCGCTGTACAAGCTGGAGGAACGCCTGGCCGAGATCCAGGTGGCCAACGGCTACCACACCGATGCCGGCCTGCGCGTGTTCCTGGGGCGCTCGTTAATCGAGGAATCCGAAGTGCCGGCGATCACGGTCCGGCCCGGTGAGGACGAGGGTGAGGTCGAGGTCAACGCGGGCCTGTACCGGGAGACGGTCTCGTACGAGATCAACGGCGTCTGCGAGGCCGAGGTCAACAAGCCGTTCGAGGCGGGGCACCAGCTCGCCGCGGACATCCGCCGCGCGATCTACCGCGCGAGCACGATCGATTTAGAGGACCTGGACGGCACGGCCGTGCGGGTTGTTCCTGGCGGCACCGTCGTCACTGAACGCGAGCCGGGCAGCCGGCTCTGCGAGGTGACGGTGGCGCTGTCGATCACGCACAGCGAGCGGCTCGGCGAGCCGAATCTGCTGGAGTAACCCCATGAGCAAGAAAGCGAACGGCGAGGAGGTGACCCTCGACGTGCCGACGACCTATGCCGGCGAACCGCACGAGGTGGGCGAGAAGATCACGGTGGCGCCGCACGACGCGCGGTGGCTGGTCGAGGGCAACCGCGCCCATCGCCCGCAGAAGGTGTCGACGCCTTCCCCCAGCACGACTTCCCCCAGCGAGGTAGCAGACGATGAGTAAGCCGAGCGGCAACAATATCGTCCTCGGGCGCGGCACGATCTACGTCGATGCCGAGGACAGCGACGGCAACCTGACCGGCGAGCGGTTCCTGGGCGACTGCCCCGGCTTCACCATTTCCGGATCGGTCAACCGCACCCAGGCCTACAGCCACACCGGCCCGGTGCGCGAGAAGCTCGAGGATATCGTCACGCAGGTCGACCGCACCTCGACCCTGACGTGCCAGAACATCTCGATCGAGAACCTTGCGCTGTTCCTGATGGGTGATGTCAGCGAGACGAGCCAGAGCTCCGGCTCGGTGTCGGCCGAATCGCCGATCGTCAATCCGGTGCAGGGTGGCCAGTGGTATCAGGCCGGCCAGACCGCGACCGATCCGATCGGTGCGATGGACATCACCAGCTTCTCGATGACCATCGATCCGAGCGGCTCGGCAACGTCCGCGGTCGAGGGCACGGATTATGAGGTCGATCTGGCACTCGGGCGGTACTACATCATCCCGGGCGGCGGCGCCGACGGCTCTGAGATCAACGTCTCCTACGACACGAACACGGCGACCTGGGACCAGATCGCCAGCACCGACAAGTCGCCGATCTCCGGCGCCGTGCGCTTTGTCGGTGACAACGCCCGCGGTGCCAATCGCAACGTCTACATCCCGAAGATGGATCTGGCGCCCGACGGTGACTTGCCGTGGATCTCGGCCGACACCGTCCAGCAGATCAGCCTGTCGATGGCGATCAGCAAGCGCGGCGACCTGTCGCAGGTGTACGTGAACGGGCGGCCGGCATGACGGAAGAAGGCATGACCGAAGAGCAGGACGAGTCCGCCATCGTCTGGCCGGACAGGGAAGTCACCCTCTCGAACGGGAGCAACGTTGAGGTGTACCAGCTCCGGGCGGCGCATGAGGACCGGCTGCACGATGATCTCGTGCCGATCCGCCAGCGCGTGCTCGAGATGGTGGGGCACAGCGACGACCCGGCGCTCATCAGCGATTCGTTCTGGTCGATCATCGACGAGCACGGCCCGGCCCTGTCGCGGCTGGTGCGTGCGTCGACCGACCTGTCCGAGGGCGACTGGAACCAGCTCACCTCTGACGACGCGAGTGATCTCAAGATCACGTGGTTGGCAATCCACCTGCGCCCTTTCGCCCGTCTGCGCCTGTCGGTGAAGGCGGTCTCGCAGGCGCTGGCGCGCGGCACGTCGGCTGGGTCGAACTCGCCGGCACCCTCATCCGAGCCGGATACGCCCGAACCCCCCGAGGTCTGATCGAGCACTACACCTGGTGCCAGATCCGGGCGTTCTACGCCGAGGAAGAGCGCCACCGGCGCGAGGCCAAGGCCGACATGGCCGAGGCGGTCAACCTCGGATTCAACGGCGACGGCGAAGCGATCGACGCGCTGCGGCGTTGATGATCGCCTCCGCACAGGGCGCACGAGAGCCATCACCACCGCCACGTGACCCCTTGCACGCCACGGCCCGTAATCGCGGCTGTGTGCGCGCACGTGCGCACGTGACGTGGGTGTATGGCCAGAACGCGGGTCAGTCACGCTTCTGATCTTGCGCGATGCGCTGGCGAGTCGCCCGACCGCCGGAGAAGAACAGGACAAGCCCGATCAGCACCGTGATGCCGCCGACGGCCGAGCTGCCGTTGCTGTACAGGCCGGCACCAGCGAAGGCGAATAGCACGCCGCCGATCTGGCAGAACACTGCAGCGGGCTTGGTCATGGGCTTCCTCCCTCGATAGCGAGACCATTATGGCACGCCGAGAAGATCTCGAATTCAAAGTCCGGGCGCTGGTCGAGGGTGTGCGGGAGGTCGAGGAGCTTGAGCGTGAGATCAACGATCTGCATCAGGAAGCGCGGCAGGAGGTTCCGGACACTACGGGCCGCTTCCGGCGCGGGCTGCGGCAGGCCGGGGATGCTGCCGGACGCGCTGGTCGCCAGATCTTCAATCTCCGTAATGCGATGGTGGCGGCCGCGTCGGTCACGGCCGCCGGCGCGATCATCCAGCGGAGCGTCGCTGCTACCGCGGCCCTCGATGAGCAGGCCGACACGGCGGGCGTCAACGTCGAGCGCTTCCAGGAGCTGACCAAGGCGTTCTCGGACATGGCCGGCGTGGCCGAGGATGTGACAAGCGGCGCACTGCGTCGTTTCAATCGGCGGATCGGCCTGGCACGGCAAGGAACAGGCGCGGCGGCCAACACGGTCGAGCGGCTCAACATCGACCTCGAGCAGGGCACGGGTCCGGCGCTCGACGAGGCGATCGAAAAACTTGCCGCCATGGACGACGGTGCCGACCGGGCGGCGGCGGCCTCGCAGCTGTTCGGCGAAGATGCCGGACCGCGGCTCGCGGCGGCGCTGTCGCAGGGGCAGGACGCCCTCGACGAGACCATCGCGAAGTTGCAGGAGCAAGGCCGCATCATGTCGGGCGAGGCGGTCGACGGCGCCCGTGATCTCAATGACCGCCTGAACGAGATTTCCGACACGATCAGCACGAGGTTCAACGAGGCGATTGCCCGGAACGCCGAGGAGATCGAGACACTCGGCGAGGCGATCGCCAATGCCGGCTCCGCCGCCGTGAATTTCGGTGGCGATCTCGTCAACTTTGTCGAGTGGCTGGGCGAGGAAGCTGCCGCAGCGATCCACGGCGTGTCCGAGGGCGACCTGGTGCGTCTCGACGCACGGCTCGGGGAAGTCCAGGAGACGCTGTCTCGCCTCCGCGAGGCGCCTACCCAGTTCCGCAACGACGCCCGCATCCAGGCGCTGGAGATCGAAGAAGAGCGCCTTCGGGGTCTGATTGAGCTGGAGCGGGAGCGGCGCGCGCAAGCCGCGGCTGACGATGTCATCGCGCCGGATCGACGATTCAATCAGGCGGAATTGCAGGCCCAGCTCGACTTCTTGTCCAGGTCGCCTGGTGATGGTCGTAGCGATGACACCAGAGACCGGGATCTGTCCGGCATCGGTGAGATTCAGTTCGACGATTCGACGGCGCTGGAGATCACACGCGAGCTTGAAGAGAACCTTCGATCGCTTGAGGACCAGTCCGAGGACACCTCCGACGCGATCGACCATATCGGTGAGATTCAGTTCGATGACTCGACGGCGCTGGAGATCACGCGCGAGCTAGAGCAAAACCTCGCCGATCTGGAAGAGCAATCGGAGGAAACCGCGGCCCAGCTGTCGGAGTTCGCCAAGTCCGCGCAGCGCAACATGCAGACCGCCCTGGCCGACGAGATCTTCGACGGCTTCGAGGACGGCCTTGAAGGCATGGAGGAAGCGTTCGAGCGCACCATGCGCCGTATCGCGGCGGAGGCGGCCTCCGCACAGATCATGGAGAGCTTGTTCGGTGAGGGCGGCAGTGGCATCGCCCAGGTGTTCGGCGGTGGGTCCGGTGGTGACGGGGGGTTTATCGGCACCGCCGCCAATTTCATCGCCGGGCTGTTCCACTCCGGCGGCGTAGTGGGCGAGGGCGGGCAGTCGCGCGCCGTCTCGCCGCTGGCGTTCGCCGGCGCCCCGCGTATGCACAGCGGCGGTATCGCCGGCATGCGGCGCGACGAGATGCCCGCGATCCTCAAGCGCGGCGAGGAAGTCCTGCCGGCCGACAGCCCGCGCCATCGCGACAACGCGGGCGGTGGCGACATGACTGTGATCCAGAACATCCAGACGCCGGATGCGCAGAGCTTCCGCCGCTCGCGCTCGGCGGTTCGCCGCGACATGCAGCTCGGCCTGCGCGGGAGTAATCGCTGATGCAGGCCTTCGTCGAAGAGCGCCTGGACGTGGGCTACGACTATGGCGTCGTGGGCGGCCCCGGCTTCTCCACCGACGTCGTCGTGTTCGGCTCCGGCCACGAGCACCGCAATGCCAACTGGGATAACGCCCGACGGCGCTGGGAGTTGGGCGAGCGCAACATCAACCTGGCGAAGAAGGATTACCTGCAGGCCTTCTTCGCCGTCCGGCGCGGCATGGCGGTCGGCTTCCGCTTCAAGGACTGGCTCGACTGGCAGGCCAAGGGCGAGACGCTCTCGCCGGACGGCACGCCCACCGTGCAGCTCGTCAAGACCTACGCCAGCGCCGGCGAGAGCAACGCGCGCGACATCATCAAGCCGGTCAGCGGCACCGTTTCGCTGACGCACAACGGCAGCGACTACACGCCGGCGGCGATCGACACCACCACCGGCATCGTCACGCTCGCCGCCGAGTGGTCGGCCGCGATCGAGAACATCACCCAGGCCGACCCGGCCGTCGTCACGATCACCGGCCACGGCCGCAGCAGCGGCGAGGTGCTCTACATCGACGGCGTCTCCGGCATGACCGAGATCAACGGCCAGGCCTACTCGATCACGGTGATCGACGCCGACACCTTCTCGCTGGACGGCGTCGACTCCACGGGATTCGGCGCGTACACCAGCGACGGCACGGCCTACCGCTACGTGCAGCCGTCGGACACGCTCACCTGGTCGGGCGAGTTCGATGTGCCCGCGCGCTTCGATACCGACGAGTTCCGCGCCCGTTTCGAGGCCTACCGCAAATCCCCCGAGGAGGCGATCTACTTCCTCGCCTCGCTGCCCGTTGTGGAGATCCGGCTGTGAAGAACCTTCGAACCGCCTACCAGGATGCCCTCGACTCGGGACTGACCACGCTGTGCTACTGCGTGCGCATCGAGCGCACCGACGGTGCCGTGTTCCGCTTCACCGACCACGATCGCGAGCTGGAGATGGCGAACGGCGCGGTGTACGTGCCGGACCAGGGCGGCGCGGACACCAGCGCCATCCGCTACGAAACCAACGGCCAGCCGGCGACGATGGACCTGGAGGGCGCGCTCACCGTCAACGGCATCAGCCGGGAGGACATCGCGGCCGGGTTGTTCGATCACGCCGCGGTGTACCTGTTCCGCACACTCTGGGACGACCCGATCGAGGACGACGAGCCCCTGGCCAAGGGCTACTGGGGCAAGACCGAGCTGCAGGATCACCGCTACCAGGTCGAGTGGGTCTCGCTCGCCTCACAGCTCGAGCAGCGCATCGGCCGCGTCCACAGCCACAACTGCGATGCGGACCTTGGCGACAGCCGCTGCAAGGTCAACCTGGCCAACTTCACCCACGCCGCCACCGTGACGGCCGTCACCAGCCGCGCCGAGTTCAACGGCGACACCGGCCAGGCGGACGACTACTACGGCGCCGGCCTGGTCACCTTTACCAGCGGCGCCAATGCCGGCATCGCGCGCGAGGTGGCCACCTACGCCAGCGGCCAGTTCGGCATGTGGCAGGCCTTCCCGTTCGCGATCGCCGTCGGCGACACGTTCGACGCGCAGGCCGGCTGCCGCAAGCGTTTCGAGACCGACTGCGGCCCCAAGTTCGACAACCAGGTCAACTTCCAGGGCTTTCCGTTCATCCCGGGCGAGCGCACCGTCCGCCAGCCTGGGGGCGTGTGATGGCCGCGGCCGCGCAGATCATCGCCGCCGCCCGCGAGCAGGCCGATCTGCGCACCCGGTTCCAGCACCAGGCGCGCCAGCCGGGCCTCGCGCTCGACTGCGTCGGCCTGCTCATCCACGCCTTCGGCGCCGCCGGCCTGGCCGTGACCGACGAGCGCGGCTACGCGCGCGAGCCGAACCCGGCCGTCATGCGCACGCGCCTCGAGTCGCTGTGCGATCGCGTCGGCAAGGGCGAGCCGTGGCAGCCGGCCGACATCCTCTGGATCCGCATCGTCCATGAGCCGCAGCACCTGGCGTTGCTGACCGACAGCGGCAGCATCATCCACGCGTTCTCGTCGGTCGGCCGCGTGGTCGAGCACGGCCTGGATGCGCGCTGGTGCCGGCGCGTCGAGGCCGTCTACCGCCATCGGGGGCTGGATGTCTGACTCGGCGGTCAATCTCGTCGGCGGCGTCGTTGGCGCGGTCATTGGTTTCTACGCTGGTGGCCCGGCCGGCGCGGCGCAGGGATTCGCGACAGGTTATTCCCTTACGGCTGCGGCAACGGCCGATCCGACGCAGGTCGAGCAAGAAGGCCCGCGCCTCGAAGACCTCGCGGTGCAGTCGTCGAGTTACGGTCAGCCGATCCCGCACGTCTACGGCACGTTCCCGGTCGCCGGCAATGTCATCTGGCTGGAGAACAACCGCATCGAAGAGGTGAAGACCACCGAGACCGAGGAGCACGGCGGCAAGGGCGGCGGCGGTGTCGAGACCACCACCACCACCTACACCTACTACGCCACCTTCGCCCTCTCGCTGTGCGAGGGGCCAATCCGCGGCATCCGCCGTGTCTGGGCCAACGGCCGCATCATCTACACCGCGGCGGAGGACGTCGGCCCCAACGAAGTGCTCGGCGGCGCGCGCGTCGTCGGCGACGGAACCGGCACGGATGAGCCCGGCCGCTACGGCCGCATCGTCGTCTACACCGGCACGGAGACCCAGAACCCGGATCCGCGCATCGAGGCCGACCGAGGCACGGTCCCCGCTTGGCGCGGCCTGGCGTACATCGTCGTCGAGGACCTGGAGCTGTCCGACTTCGGCCAGCGCATCCCTCAGCTCCAGGTCGAGGTCGTGCAGCCGGACGAGACTCTGCAGAGGCCGCAGGTCATCGCTTCACACACGATTGATCGTGAGGCTGTGTTTGGGAACGCAAACTACTCCGCGACGGATTGGGTCCGGATCGAGCAAGACACGGTCGTATTCAATCTCAATCCCGATAATGCGACCGCTGCCGTCGCGGATGGAGACGGCGCGCGAGATTATCGATTCTCGTTTGGGCTCGATTTCCTCGGCAGTGAGCCGAATCCTCACACGGACCTCTACTATGTCGGCGACGGCAGCACGCGCGCGCCGTGGTTTCTCGGCCGGTTCGGCCAATGGACCGTTAATGGGGGGATCACAGGCGATCGCGTGTACGTGTCCTATCCGGGCAACCCGTCGTCGGTCGACGCGTTCTGGGGTCTGATCCACACGCAATTCAATCCGGCCGACGAGGATGCCGATGACGTTGGTGCTGCGATCTCTGCCGATGGCCGCCATCTCGTGGTGTTCTGGCCGGGCGCCACGGACGCGATCTACCGAATCTACGCGGCAGACTCGTTCGCCGGGCCGCAGAGCTGGATCGAGCGCGGAACACTCCCTCACGGTGGTGTGATCCGATTCAACGGCGCTGAGGTCGCACCAGCGATCGAGTCCGACCTATCGCGCATCTGGATCGTCACCAATGGCGACGTCCACCTCTACGAACGCAACTCGGACAGTCAATTCGTACTGGCGGGCAGTGTCGACAACCAGCTCCCCAGCGCGAACGAATTCTGCGCGATCGCGGATCGGGGTCTGTGCGCCGCCAGCGCTGACCAGGGCCTTGCGGTGTACACCGCCCAGATCACGATGGCCGCCGGCGGCATCGCCCTGCAGGACATAGTCGAGGACCTGGCCGACCGCGCCGGCATTGCCGCCAACGACATCGACACGACGGGCCTCACCAACACCGTCCGCGGCTGCGCCGTCGCGCGGCCCATGCCGTTGCGCCAGGGTCTCGACCCGCTGCGCAAGGCGTTTCCGTTCGACACCGTCGAGCAGGGCTACCAGATTCGGTTCCAGCCGCGCGGTGGCAGCGTCGTGGCCACGCTCACCGACGAGGATCTCGCGGCGCGCGAACCGGGGCAGGAACAGCCGGCCGTGCTCAATACCTCGCGCGAGCAGGAGATCGACCTGCCGCGGCGCATCCGCGTGCGCCACCGCTCGGTCGAGCGCGACTACGAGTTCGGCACGCAGTACGCCGGCCGCCTGGCGACGGATTCCGAGCACATCGAGCAGGTCGACTTGCCGCTGGTGCTCAACGCCCAGGAGGCCGCCGAGGTCGCCGACGTCCTGCTGCGCGAGCGCTGGGCCGTGCGCGATCCGATGGAGGGCGCCACACACTGGGGCCAGCTCGGCCTTGAGGCCGGCGATTTGGTCACGCTCGACACCAGTGCCATCGCCGGCACCGCGCGCATCACCCGCATCGACGACGGCCGGCCGGGCCTGCGCCAGCTGCAGCTCGTGCCCGACCAGCCCGGCCTCTACAGCTCCGACGCCATTGGCGTGGCCACGGCCGTGCCGAGCGAGGGCCCGTCGCCCGCCGGGCCGACCGCGCTGGCGCTGATGGACCTGCCGGCCCTGCGCGACGCCGACGACGGCGCCGGCTTCTACGTCGCGATGGGCGGCTACCTCGACGGCTGGCGCGGCGCGCAGCTGCTGATGAGCCCGAACGACAGCCAGTACGCCGCCGTCACCGCGGCCACCGACGATGCCGTCATGGGCCGCACGACCGCCGCGCTGGCCGATGGTCCCGTCGGCATCTGGGACCGCGCCAACAGCGTCAACGTGCGCCTGGTCGGCGGCGGCACGCTGTCGTCGGTCACCGAGCGCGAGGTGCTCGACGGTGCCAACACCTTCGCCATCGCCGCCGGCGAAGGCTGGGAGATCCTGCAGGCGGCGGATATCACGTTGGAGAGCGACGGCAGCTACACCCTGGCCACGCTCCTGCGCGGCCGCCGCGGCACCGAGTGGGCCACCGGAGACCACGCCGAAGGCGATCGCGTCGTCGCGCTCAGTGCCGACAGCCTCTCGCGCGTGCCGCGCACCGTCGACTCGATCGACAGCGAGCGCTTCTACAAGCCCGTCTCCATCGGCACCGCGGCCGGGCGCGTCGATCCGGTCGCGTTCACGTATGCCGGCGTGAACCTCAAGCCGTACAGCCCGGTGCATCCGGGTGGCAGTCGCTCCGGCGGCGACCTGACCATCCGCTGGACCCGCCGCACCCGCATCGGCGGCGCCTGGCGCGATCGGGTCGGCGTGCCTCTTTCGGAAAATACCGAGTCCTACGAGGTCGACGTCCTCGACGGCTCGACCGCCGTGCGCACGCTGACGACCGGCTCGCCCAGCGTCACCTACACCGCCTCGCAGCAGCAAACCGACTTCGGCGCGGTGCAGAGCGCGGTGACCGTCCGTATCTACCAGATGTCCGCGACCGTCGGCCGCGGCTACCCGCTCGAGGCCACCCTATGACGACCGACGTCCTCAATCTCGAAGAGCTCGCCGAGAGCCAGGCCAGCAAGCACGTCACGCACAACGAGGCCCTGCGCAAGATAGAGGCCATGCTGGTGCGGGTGCTATCGCGATCCGTCGACGCGCCACCGGGCTCGCCCTCCGCGGGCGACACGCACATCGTGGGCGCCGCGGCCTTCGCCATCGTGGCCGTGGACACGACCAACGACATCGTGGAGGTCGCCGGCGATCAGACCGGACGCATCGGCACTAACGACACCATCCACATCGAGGGATCCACCGGCAACGACGGCTCCTACACCGTCAGCGCGATCACCTACAACAGCACCAGCGGCAATACCGAGATCACGCTCGGCACCAGCATCGGGGATGCCACCGCGGACGGCGACGTGCTGCACAGCGATGGCGTGTGGAACGGCCATCGCAACGAGATCGCCCACTACTACGGCGGGAGCTGGCACTTCTACCTGCCGCCGACCGGCCTGCGCATCGTGGTCAACGACGAGGGTGCGGCCGTGCGCTGGACCGGCAGCGCATGGATCGAGGATCCGGCGCGGCCGCGGCTGCCGAGCCGAACGGTCTCCGCCGACTATACCGTCCAGACGAGCGATCGCGGCGCCGTTCTTCTGGTCGACACCAGCGGCGGCCCCGTCACGATCACGCTGCTGGCGGTGGCCAGCGCGGGAGCGGACTTCCCCGTCGCCATCGTCAAGGCGACCGACGACACCAACACCGTCACGATCGCGCCGGACGGCAGCGAGACCGTCGAGTGGGCCAGCTCGAAGACGCTCGAGGATCGCGGCAGCGGTACGCTCATCGTCTCCGACGGCAGCGCCAACTGGGTCGCCGTCGGCGGCGGGGGCGGCGCCGGCCTGCCGCTGACCGATGATGACGACCTGTTCGCGAACGACGCCGACGAGACCAAGGTCCTCCGGTTCGCGCTGTCCGCGCTGACGACGGGCACGACCCGCACCGCCACCTGGCCGGACAAGGACGGCACGGTCGCGATGATCAGCGACATCACCGGCGGCGGCATCGCCAGCGACGAGCTCGGCGAGGACAGCGGCAACACCAGCGGCCTCACCTGGGCGTACAACGCCGGCAGCATCCGCGCCGGCAATGCGATCACCGAGGTGCCCGCGGGCGACGTCAGCCTGACCGCGAGCGCCACCAACTACGTCGAGGTCGACCCGGCCACGGGCACCGTCTCGGTCAACACCAGCGGCTTCACCGCCGGCCGCATTCCACTGCGCGAGCTCGTCACCGACGGCTCCGGCATCACCGGCAACACCGACCGCCGCGCCTGGCTGCACGGCCGCATCGTCTTCTACACCGGCCTGACCGAGACGCTGCCGTGCAACGACCAGGTCGTCGAACGCCCCCGGATCAAGGATTACGCAGAGACGCGCGACACGCCATCGAGCAGCTCCGGCGCGCTCACCGTCGACCTGGAAGAGGGCAACGTCGCCGAAGTCACCCTGATCGAGGACACCAGCATCGACTTCGCCAACCCGCCGGTCGCCGGCCAGGCGGGCAGCTTGACGCTGATCCTCAAACAGGACGACACGGGCGGCTGGGCCGTCACCTGGCCGAGCAGCGTGCAATGGCCCGGCGGCAGCGCGCCGAGCCTGTCGACTTCGGCCGATGCGGTGGACGTGCTCACGTTCGTCACAACCGACGGCGGCACCACCTGGTACGGCTTCCTGGCCGGCGCGGGGATGGCCTGATGCTGGGCGCGCGCATGCTACAGGCGGCCGCCCCCGTGGATGATCAGTCCTATCGGGATCTGATCATGTCGGATGGGCCGGTCGCGTATTGGCGCCTCGACGGGGAGTCGGGGTCCACGGCCGTCGATGAGATGGGCAACCACGACGGAACCTACAACGGGGATCCTACGCTCGGGGCATCATCGCTTATTCAGAGTGGTACGTCGGCGCAGTTTGATGGGTCAGATGACTATGTGGATATGGGCCGGCCGACAGAGTTCACGGCTTCCTATCTAGGCTCGACGCTGACCGTTGAAGTTTGGGCCTACCTCGATGACGTATCTACGGATCAATATCTGGTATCTAGTGGGTCAGGGTCGGGGAATGACAATTTCGTCATCGCGGTTATGAGCGATGCTGCTCTTCGTTTCTATGTAGATTCGAGCAACGGGCAGGCGTGGGAGGATTCTGGCTTTGTGGTAGAAACCGGCAAGACCTACCACATGGTGATGACTTATGACGGTAGCGCTGTACGTGGGTATGTCAACGGTAACCTCGTTTATGAGAACAGCGCGGATGTAGGTGGGGACCTCGTTGCTGCGGACGGTAATCTGTGTGTTGGGTCTCGGAACGGTGACGACCGATTCACCACTGGCCGTATCGACGAACCCGCCATCTACGATCGCGCCCTCACCGCTGCCGAGATCGAGGAGCACTACAACAAGGGCGTCGGCGCGTGATCTCAGAACGCGAATCGCATCCCGACCGTCGCCGCCCGGAAGTCATAATTGTCACCGCGCAGATAGTTGACGTAATCGGCCGTGAGCCAGGTGCCGTCGGCGACCTCGACCTCGGCGCCCGCGCCGTAGGAGACGCCGTCATCGGACCCGTCGACCGACACGCCGCCGGCCTCGGCCTCGAGGCGTCCGATCGAATAGCCGGCGAGCCCGTACAGGCGCACCGCGCCGAGTTCGACCTCGGGCCGAAGGAACATCGAGCCGATCAGCTCGCCCTCGACCTCGACGTCCCCGGAGCCGAGGGGCGTATTGACGAATACCGTGTCCGAGCCCCCGGTCGCGAAATGCCACTCGACCGAAAGGTGCTCCGCCACCGGCCCGGTCAGCGTCAACCGCACCCCGGTCGCCCGCGCCTCCTCGGACTCGACACCGTCGACGCTCTCATCAAAAGACCAATGGATCGCTCCAACACCAACGTACGACGGCCGGTCGGAGACAGCGGCTGGCGGCAACAAGGCCAGAGCAAGACAGAATATAACGCGGCGCATAGGGCTTCTCCCTTTTGGATCGAGCCGAGCGCAGGCTACCGGCTGAGATAGCCCCCCGCAACGTCCGGCATCGGACAGTCGTAAAACATCCATGCAGCCCGCCACCGCGCGGGCTTTTTTGTGCCCGGAATCAAGGATCACGGGATGACGGATGAGGTGACGATTAAAGAGCGAGTCATCCGGTGGACAGCGCTGCTGCTGGTAGCGCTTCTCGGGGCCGGCGCGAAGCACATGCGCGAACGGCAGAACGGGGCGGACGTCACGCTCACCGATTTCTGTGGGCGGATCGTGATCGCCGGCTTTGCCGGGATTATCACGATCCTGATGTGCCGCGAGTACGACGTCAGCGAGTACATGACAGGCGTCGTCACCGGCATCGCCGGCTACGCCGCGCCCGAGGCCATCGACTCCATCCGCCGCTTCGTGGTCGGGAGGTACGGATCATGAGCGAAACCATCGCCGGGCGCGAGGTCATCACGCGGCCGCTGTCGCACGGCGCTGCAGAGCAGACGCCGCAGCGCATCATTGTCCACGCCATGTGCTACCAGCTCGATTACGAGGGCGAGCGGCTGTACGCGGCGAGTTTTTTGGAAAAACTCGGGCTCTCAGCTCATATGCTCGTCGCACCGGACGGCAGCCTGATTCGCTGCCGCGGCGACGCGCAGGGCGCCTGGCACGCCAAGGGCTGCAACACCGACAGCCTCGGCGTCGAGGTGCTCGTCCCCGGCGTCTACACCTACCAGCCGTTCGTTCAGCGCATCGCCGAGCCTGGATGGGTCGGCCGCGAGCAGTTCAACGCCACGCTCGATCTGCTGCGCCACTGGTGTGGTTGTTGGGAGATCGGCACGCACCCCGGTCAACTCGACCGCCACTGCGACGTCGACCCCGATCGCAAGAGTGATCCGGGGGGCGGCTTCCCGTGGACCGAACTCAAGAACCAACTGCGGAGACTGTGATGGACATCGCGCTCAACGCCATGGCCCTGACCTTGGGCCTGCTGACCAATCTCCTCGGCGCACTCCAGTCCGCCTCCAACTCGGCCGGTGGCCCGGTCCACCCGGTCAAGTGGGCGCAGAAGCGTCCCTACCGCATCGCTTGCGGCCTCGTGGGAGGTGCGACCGGTTTTGTTGTTCTGCTATCGACCGGCCAACTCACGGCTGTCTCGGCGTTCGCCTGCGGCTACATGGGCAACGACGTGCCGGACAAGATCGCCGGGGCCGCCAGTAATCGATTCGCCCAGGCGGGCAAGGGGTAACGATGGAAGCACTCATCTGGATCATGCTCACCGCCGTCGTCGTGATCGCCCTGATCATCGGCTACGGCGTGTTCTGGGTCACTGGCAGCGGCGTCCTCGGCTTGTTCGCCGTCCTCATCGCCACTGCCGGCGCCCTGCTCTGGATGCGGTACTGATGTACCGCACGCTTATCAAGTTGGCCGTCATCGGCGCGCTGTACCTCGCGTCGATCTGGATCACATGGCAGTGGGCCGAGGCCCGAACCGAAGCGCGCGCGGCCGAGGCGCGTGCAGAAGCCGTGGCACAGGCGCGCGAGGAAGCTGAGGCCAAGTACGCCGAAGCGCTCGAACAACAGCGTGTGCGCGCACGTGCGGCCGCAGAGCGTATGGGAAAGTTACGCGACCAGCTGCGCGAGCAGACACAGCGTGCCGAGCGCTATGCCGCCAGCGACGCGGGACAGCAGGCGTGCTTCGGCGAGGAGGGCACCAGACAGTGGAACGAATACTAACCGTAGCGCTCGCCCTGGCCACGCTCACCGCCTGCACCGGCCCCGACCAGGTGACCGTGCCCGACACCACGCCACCCATGACCCCGCCGCCGGCCGAGGCCATGCAGCCGTGCCCCACCGCCGAGCGTCAAGGGACCGGAACCGGCTACGCCCCCGACATCGAGCAGGGCATCCGCGGCGAAGTCATGTCCGCCTTCGCCCTCACCGTCGAATACGGCCGCACCTGCGCCGCCCGACATCAGACCCTCCGCGAACACTACGACGCCTACCTCGAGCAGCAGCGCCCACCGCAAGATCGCTAGCGCGATAGAAGGAAGGCCCATGCCCGCGCCCCCGCCGCCCGACATCCTCGACCAGCTCATCGAGCACGGCCAGCCGACCGCTCGCCAGCGCGAGGTGGCCGAGGCCATCAAGCAACACGGCACACAGCAGGCCGCGGCCGAGGCGCTCGGCTGCGTCGAGTCGAACATCTCGGCGATGATGTCCGCTCTGCGGAGCAAGGCGGCGCGGGCCGGGTGGTCGCCGGAGCATGGCCTGATCGAGCCGTACCCGGACGGCTATCGGATGGGCAAGGTCACCATCCAGCGCGATGCCGGCGGCGCGATCGAGCGCACCTGGGAGCGCATGTGCGAAGACCGGGAGCGCCAGCGGCAGGCATTCCTCGAGGCGATCGCCGCACTCAAGGACGATGTGCCGAAGGCAAAGCCGCAACGGGCGCCTCGCTCGACCAGCGCTGACCTTGCGGCCTGTTACGTCCTGACCGACGCCCACCTCGGCATGCTCGCCTGGGGTGAGGAGACCCGCTCCGCCGACTGGGATACCGACATCGCGGAGCAAACCATCGGCCTCTGGATGCAGGCCGCCATCGACGCGGCGCCCAAGACCGAGCTCGGGATTCTCGCCCAGCTGGGTGACCTGCTACACCACGACGGCCTCGAATCCGTCACCCCCACCTCCGGCAACGTCCTCGACGCCGACACCCGATTCCAGCGCCTGGTCCGCATCGCCGTCCGTACCCTGCGCGCGGCCGTCACCATGATGCTCAAGCGCCACCGCCAGGTGCATGTCATCCTCGCCGAAGGCAACCACGACGTCGCCAGCTCGGTTTGGCTACGCGAGGTCTTCGCCGCCCTGTACGAGCGCGAACCGCGCGTTACCGTCGATACCTCGCCTGATCCCTATTACTGCGTTGAGTGGGGCAACACCTCCATCTTCTTCCACCACGGCCACAAGGCCAGGCTGCAGGAAGTCTCCCGCAGCTTCGCCGGCAAATTCCGCGAGATCTACGGCCGCACCGAATACAGCTACGCCCACATCGGTCACCTGCACCACGTCGCCGCCAAGGAAGATTCGCTGATGATTGTCGAGCAACACCCGACGCTCGCCGCCCGCGACGCCCACGCCTCCCGCCTCGGTCACGTGAACCAGCGCGGCGCCTCCGTCATCACCTACCACCGCCTGCACGGCGAGGTCGGCCGCACCACCATCCGCCCCGAGATGGTCCGGTCGACGACCGACCAGGAGTGTGCCTGAGTGCCTGCCGCAGGATCACCGAGCGGCCACACCCGGCCCATGAATGGGAAACTCTGCTATCTGTGGGAAACCTGATCGGGCTGCTCGGGAATTGTCGCGTCGTAACTGACTGAATATACTGGCGAAAATGGCGCGCCCGGGAGGACTCGAACCCCCGACTCCCAGGTTCGAAGCCGGGCACGCGGAGTGCGGACTTCGTGCGTTCAGTCAGGTAGTTACGGCGCTTCGAGTTTCCCATTCAGCGCGCCGCCATGCGCGCGTAAGTACCTGTTTCGCTGTGGTCGCAAACCCGCGAATGGGAAACTATCGGAGGGGTTTGACGCGGTCCGGCCGGCGGCGATACCAGCGCTGCGTTGTGCCGACGCCGGCGTGCTGCAGTAGCTCGCGCGCGCGCTCGATTGACTCCGCGTCCGAGCCTGCCTTGGCTCGCAGGTCGCGCTCGGCGAACGCCTCCCGCACTTCCGTCTCCGCGACGACGCGTCGCATGAACCGCTGCCAGATCGACTCCCATCCTGTTGGCCTTCCCCCTCGTACGTAGCACTCGCCACGCCGATTGCAGAACAGCCACGGCGCGAGATCCACGGGCCGTGCTGCCAATGCCTCGTCGACGGCCGCGCGCAGTTCGTCGGTCCATTCGTAGATCGCCGCCCGGCCGGTCGTCTTGGCCGTCTTGCGCGGCTGCACATAGATACCCTCGTCGCGCAGATCCTCGGTTCGCAGCAGCAGCAGATCGGTCTGGCGCAGGCCGGTCAGCAGCTTGAGGCGGATGTATGCCTGGCAGGCGCGGACGCTGCCGCTCTTGCGCTGCGGTTTCAGCTTGAGCGCCTCGAGCACCTCCCAATCCTCGACGTAGCGCTCGCGCCGCAGTGGGCGCGGGAGTCGGAGTTCGCCGCGCAGCGGGTTGTGCGGTGTGCCGGATACCTGTGACCGAGGCAGGCCGAGGCGCTCGACCGCGCAACTGTAGGCGTGCTTGAGCACCTCGATCTCGTGGCGGGCTGAGGTGGGCGCGTGCTCGCCAGCCTTCGTCTTGCGCCGCTCGTAATACTGGCGCGCCAGGTGAGGCTCCATGGCCTCGACCGGATGATGCTGGAATGGGATCCGCAGCTGGGATATGGCGCGCAGGTTTTCGCTCTGGGTGCGCGCCGCCTTCTCCGGAACGATCGCCCGCGCGTACCAGTCGAGCAGGTCGCCCACGGTGCGAATGTCGACGGCTTCATCTTGCGCGAGGCGATCCGCCCAGGTCTTGTAGGCCTCGGTCAGCGAGCGCCCGAGGCAGAACTCGGTCTTGCCGTTCCACAGATGCTCGAGCCCGCGCGGCACGCGGTAATAGATGCTGCCGCCCTTGCGGCGCCAGCGCGCGGGCAGATCCTTGTTACCTCGGTTTCGCGGACGTGGCGACATCCATCGCGCCCCAGTCGGGTTCCGGCGGCCGGCGTTCTGCGCGGGCGCCCATCATACCCTCGACGTGGCCGCGCAGGACCATCGGCCGACCGTCCGGCCGCGGACGGAACTCGATGCCCATCTGCGCCAGGATCCGCCGCTGCGCGTGGTAGCGCTGGCGGCCGGTCAGCTCGCGCACTTCGGCGTCCGATAGGAACATCACTCCACCCCGGGAGCCGGCAACAGCGCCGGCATTTCCCCTGTCTCGTAGGCGCGCTCGATCTGCGGGACGGCCCAGGCGCCGGTGCGGGTGCCGTCCGGCAGGACGATGTGCGCCAGGAACTCTTCCTCGAACGTGACGATGCCGCTGTCGACGGCCTCCAGCTTGCTCTTCACCACCAGTGCGAGGGCCCGCCACCGCCGCCGGCGCTCCTGCGCGAGCGCCTTCTCGGCCTCGGCCTTCGCCCGCTTCTTGCCGGTGGGCGTCTTGGCACCTCCGGGTCCTCAGCCGAGGGCATCGGCACGTCGAAGCGAATGCGCCGGCCGTGCGCCTCGAACGCGACCACGGCCCGGTCGCCCTGCCAGGCGTACATGAACCCGCTGGCGCCGTAGCGGCCGAGCGTCTTCTCGATCTCCGCGCGGCTGCCCTCTTCGGGCACCTCGGTGTCCTTTGCGTAGCGGCTCATAGCGAGTCCTCTGCGGTATAGCTGCGCTCGGCCTCGGCCAACTCTGTTGCGGATTCGGGGAAGCCGTTGTGCTCGCGGCCGTCGAGCAGGCGGCCGGCGGCTTTCTTGCCGATTCGGTAGACGACATCCTTGCCGTCGCGGGTTCCCCAATGCGGCGCCCACGAAAGCTGGTTGTGTGCGTCTTGCCAGTCTGGGGTATCGAGGGTGATGGCTCGTTCGCTGAGGTAGACGTGCTCCCCCCACTGCTTGAACAGGAACGGCACGCCGAATGCGTCGCAGCAGTCGCGCAGGCTGCGGACCCAATCGGGGTGCATGAAGCGCGCTCTCGGGCCGGACTCGCCGCCGGCGACGATCCAGTCGATGGCGTCGTCCTCTGTCGGTCCCATGCCAGCGCACGAGTCGCACTCCAGCGGCAGAGCCCATCCCAAGCACATTGGGCATGGCAAGTACGGGCTGACGTCCACCGACTCCAGCAGAGGCTCCATAGAGAGCCACCGTACTGAGGCATCTATAGCGAGCAGTTTGGGAATGTCTCGGTCGGCCTCGTCCTGCGTGACGACGGTGATGCCGAGCCACACGTGCGGCCAACCTTCGTCCCAATCGGGCGGCAGCATGTCGCGCACGTTGCTGATGCGCTTGGTCAGCAACAGCCAATCGAGCTCGGGCGTTTCGCGGATGACCTTCCAGAGATCCTTGCGCCAGGCGGGATCGATCTCGTTGTCGAACACGTCGGCCAGGCTGGCGCAGAACACGCGCGGCCGCTGGCCCGATTGCCACGCGCGTTTCGCCCACCGATACGGCTGCCGCCAGTTATCCACCGAGGTCCGGCGGCGTGGGGCGCCGGCGCCCCAGTGCTCACCGCCGCCGTAGCGCTTGTCCCACTCGGCTGCGTAGCAGTGATCGCACGCCGGCGAGATCTTCGTGCAGCCGATCCACGGGTTGAATGTGTGGTGTGCCCACTCGATTTTCGTATTCTTGCCCATCACTGCTCTCCCTCTGCGCTCGTCTCATCTGACGGTGGCGTGGGGGATGCAGCGATCATGGATTTCCACAATGCCGGGTTGATGCCAACGACCCGCTTACCGGAGTCATCGCGTCGGATGGTTGCTTCTTCTGCTATATAATCCATTCCGGCGAGAAGCATCGCCTCTGTTGGCTCCTTCGGCACCAGCACACACCCCTTCGGCACCGCAGGCGAGTCGCCATCGGCGGGGTGTGTGGCGAGGGCACTGCGTACTTGATTAAGCGCCTCGGCGTCGGATCTACCCTCACCCTTGTAGCTCATTCCGTTTGGCCCTACGAAAAGCCAGAACGTGCAGTGCTCGCCGTTCTGTCGGTAATCGTTGTGAACAGCGACCATGAGGCCCTGTCCACGCAATTCGTCAAGCCAGTTGCGAAGGTTGTCCGGCACCGCAGGTGAGTCACCATCGGCGGGGTGCGTGGCCAAGGCGCGTTCAAGATCGTCGGCAATCCCTTCCATCATGTTCGCACTACTGGAGTCACCTAGATCCCGTAGTTCGTCAGCAGCCTCCCTGAGTTTTTCTGGCTGTTGCCGCACCTCCTCCGGCACAGCCTGCCCGGATTGGGAGGGATGGGGACGAAACAGAGCCGCTAGCTTTCGCGCATTCTCATGCCAGTAGATGTCGCCCCATCCGTCTCCTGAAACTATCTGGATTTCACCTTCTTCCATGTTCATATCGCGAAGCGCATTGATGGTATCCATGTCCATTGGTGGCAGCGCCTCGCTCGGCTCCGGGCGATCCGCAGAGGCGGGGTCGGTGCCGGCCGGGTACGGCATGGCAGCGTGATAGTAGGTGGTGCCGGCGGGTGTCTGTGCCTTCTCCATTTGGACCGGCTCACTCGCGGGTGCTTCCTCGCTGTGTAGAGCGGCGATTCGTTCGATCCACTCCCACGGTTGGAGGTCCGTATAGGTGGGGCTCGCAATCGAGTAGAGCTGGTGCCACGCTTCGGATACGTCCCCGTCTATCAGCGCGTCACGCACCGCCAGGATCTGCTTGGCAACGTGGCCTGATAGCACCGATTGCGGGCCTGTGGGGGCACCGTCGAGCAGGCCATCGAGCTGATTCACCAGCTCGACCAGGCGCTGGACTTCGGCGCGGTCGTCGGCCAGCGGAATGACGCCGTCGGGGCGCTCCACCGAGCGGCGCGTGTCAGCCTCGAGGCGCGCGAGTTGGTTGCGCGCCTGGCGGATGGTTTCTTGTGCGTTCGCGTCCATGATTATTCCCGTTCGGCTTTCGGCTCTTGCCTTCGTAGTTTTGCCAGTGGCGGGGCATCAGTGGCTCCCGTGCGGTGTGACGTGCGCCCACCGGCCCGGTTGCAGCTCGGCGATGCGGTCCTGCTGGTCGGGCGGCAGGTGGACGGTGACGCTGACGTTGCCTTCTTTCGTGATGCGGCAGCCGGTGACCTTGCCCGGCTCTGGCCCCTCGGCCGCGCGCTGGCGCGAGCGCCGGGCGCGGCAGGCGCCGGAGCAGCTGCGGTGTTCGTCGTTGCGCGGAACGAAGCGCGTCTTGCACCCCTTGGCCGCGCACTCGATCGTGCCGTCGTCGTAGGGCGCGG
>CAZVBX010000023.1:0-33948 GCA_964625925.1 uncultured Ectothiorhodospiraceae bacterium
CCGGATTGGGGGCCACAACGCGACGACCGCGGGAAGGGTTAACAGGCCCTAGCAGGCGGCACAGGACACCAGGGCTCAGCCGGCGGGTGCGGCGCCGCGGGCCGGGCCTTCGGGGACGCCCGAGGTACGGCCGCGTGCCGGCGCGGGGGCGAGGGAGAACAGCGTGAACCGGGTGGAATGCTCGCGCAGTCCCGATAGCTGAACCCGCACCGTATGCTCGCCCACGTCCAGTTCGAGGATGTCCTGGCCCCGGAAACGGTTCGCCGGCAGCAGGACGCTCGATCCTGCCGCTCGATCGTCCGCGCCGGGTAGCAGGATCGCCGCCACGCCCTCGCCGCGCGGGTGCGTACTGCGGTGGCGGTCGAGCGGTTCGTGGCGCAGGGTCGCGCCGCGCGGGCGCGACGACAGCGATTCGCAGCCGATGGCGAAATGCTCGTCGTCGAGGAACTGCAGCCAGCGGACCACGCCCACGCGCCAGCCGTTCGTGTGCGGCCCGGCGGTGCGCACCGCCACGATCGCGCCCACCGTCGCCTGCGAGCGGCCGGAGCCCTGCCAGCGTAGCCGAAAGCCGTTCGCGTCGGCTTCTTCGAGCAGCCAGTCGGACGCCGCAGGGGTCTCGGACGCGGTCTCGGAGCGCGCGGCCGGGCGTGCGGTCGTCCCGGCGTCGACCGCGGCGCGCGCGTGCGGATAGGCCGCCCGCGCCGGGCCCGCATCATCGTCTGCGATCGTCTGCAGGATCTCGCCCGGACGCAACTGGCTGTAGGTTCGCTTCGGGGGTTTGCGGGCCCCGACGGGGTCGCCACGGCCCTCGAGCCGCTGCTGGATCGCTTCGATCCCGAACACCGCGGTCACGGGTTGGGCCGCCATGCCGGCCGAACTATCCCCGAGCGGGCGTGGGTTCCAGTTGTCCAGCAGGCGTTTGAGGCCGGTCGGTCCGATCGCATCGCTGCCGCTATGCGCACCGGTCGCGTCGGCGCTTTCAAGCCGTTGCTCCACGCGCGCGACCACGCGGGCGGCGTCGAGCACCCGGTCCTGCACGCGGCCTTCGCCCGGGCGCAGGCGCCATTGGCTCGGTGCCGTCACCGCGTCGAGGGCCACCGCGAATACACTGCCGCGTTCGGCCGCGTCCGGCGGCGCCATCGCCGCCGGCGCCAGTCGCGCCTCGCGGCACCATTCCTGGATCGTGCCCTGGATGCGCGCCGCCTCCCCGGAGCGCAAGCCGCGTGGCTGCGCCAGCGCCAGTAGCAGCAGGCTCACGAAGGCGTCGGTGGGCGTGGGCCGGCGCCGGCCCTGCCATTGCTTGTCCGCGACCGGGCGATTGTCCACGCCGGCGGCTTCGGCCCGGGCGTACATCGCATAGCTGTGCTGCCAGAAGTCGGCGGGGACGGGCTCGTCCGCCTCCACATGGCGCAGCAGTAGCTCGCCCCGCAGGTGCAGGGCGCGTTCGCTCACCAGCGCGACGGCCCGCCGGTTCGCGTGCGCGACCGGGCTGGCGGCGGCCACCGTCTGGTAGCCGGCGAGCAGCGCCTCGAGCAGCCGGCGGGTCAGCTGCGCGACCTCCGCGGTCCGCGCCGGCAGCGGCGCCGATTGCACCTGCACCCGCGCAGCGAGCGCATCGAGCGGGGCGCGCGTGGCCGGGCGCACGAGTTCGAGTAGATGCAGGCGCCGCTGGGGATGGAGCGCGAGCTGGTTCTGCGCCTCGATCACATCGGCAGCGGCGCCGGCCGTGTCGCAGGGCTCGGCCGTGGGCAGGCGCCTGAGCCAGCCGCGTAATTGGCGCGGCGTCTCGGGGATACCGGATGCGGACCTGTCTCGCGTGGGCAGTTCCAGTGCGAACGGCATGAGAGAGGACCTCGGCTTGTGGTTGCGTTTCGTGCTCTTGTAATCCGTCACCTCTGCGCAGCAAAGAGGCAACCGGCCGTTTTGTGGGTTGCTCGACAAAATGCCGCCAGCGCCCGCAGCGATGTGTCGGGCTAGGGCGACACACATCCGCTCCCAGGGTACGCCCGAAAGACGAGGTAGTGCGCCCTGCCGGGGCCGGGGGCCATTCGTGTAGACTGTTGGATCGAGCCGCATGAGCGCCCATACGATGCACGCCACCACCATCGTCTGCGTCCGCCGCGGCGACCAGGTCGCCCTCGGCGGCGACGGACAGGTCACGCTCGGCGAGACGGTCATGAAGGGCAATGCCCGCAAGGTCCGGCGCCTGTACCGGGACCGTGTTCTGGCCGGCTTCGCCGGCGGCACTGCCGATGCCTTTACCCTGTTCGAGCGCTTCGAGGGCAAGCTCGAGGAGCATAGCGGCCACCTGACCCGGGCCGCCGTCGAGCTGGCCAAGGACTGGCGCACCGATCGCATGCTGCGCCGCCTGGAGGCCTTGCTGGCGGTCGCCGATTCCGAGATGTCGCTGATGATCTCGGGCAACGGCGACGTCATCGAGCCCGAGGAAGGCCTGATCGCGATGGGCTCCGGCGGGCCCTACGCCCAGGCCGCCGCGCGCGGGCTGATGGCGCACAGCGACCTCGACGCGCAGGCGATCTGCGACGAGTCGTTACGCATCGCCGCCGATATCTGCATTTACACCAATCACCACCGGGCCATCGAGACCCTCGGCCCGGCGTGAGCCCGTACCCATGTCGCATATGACGCCCAAGGAGATCGTCGCCGAGCTCGACAAGCACATCGTCGGCCAGGGCGAGGCCAAACGCGCGGTCGCGGTCGCCCTGCGCAACCGCTGGCGGCGCCAGCAGGTGGACGAGCCCCTGCGCCAGGAGATCACGCCCAAGAACATCCTGATGATCGGCCCGACCGGCGTGGGCAAGACCGAGATCGCCCGCCGCCTGGCGCGGCTGGCGCAGGCGCCGTTCACCAAGATCGAAGCGAGCAAGTTCACCGAGGTGGGCTATGTCGGCCGCGATGTCGAGTCGATCGTGCGCGAGCTGGTCGACGTGGCGCTCAAGCAGACGCGTGAGCGCGAGGTCGAGAAGGTGCGCCATCGCGCCGAGGAGGCGGCCGAGGAGCGCGTGCTCGATGCGCTGCTGCCGCAGCCCAAGCAGCAGGGCGGCTGGGAGCAGGACCAGCCGGCCCAGGGCAGCTCGCAGACGCGCGAGAAGTTCCGCGCCAAGCTGCGCGCCGGCGAGCTCGACGAGCGCGAGATCGAGGTCGAGCTGAGCCAGGGCGGCGGCGTCGACATCATGGCGCCGCCCGGCATGGAGGAGATGACCCAGCAGCTACAGGGCATGTTCCGCCAGCTCGGGGGGCAGAAGTCGCAGCGCCGGCGCATGAAGGTGGCGGACGCCTATCGGCAGCTCATCGACGACGAGGCCGACAAGCTGATCGACGAGGAGGAGCTCAAGGTCGCGGCGATCGCCTCGGTCGAGAACAACGGCATCGTGTTCCTGGACGAGCTCGACAAGATCACGCGCCGGGGCGAGCAGGCCTCGGGCGGCGGTGGCGATGTCTCGCGCGAGGGTGTCCAGCGCGACCTGCTGCCGCTGGTGGAGGGCTCCACCGTGTCGACCAAGTACGGCATGGTGCGTACCGACCACATCCTGTTCATTGCCTCGGGCGCATTCCACGTCGCCCGTCCGTCCGATCTCATCCCCGAGTTGCAGGGGCGACTGCCGATCCGCGTCGAGTTGGCGGCGCTGACCACCGATGACTTCGTGCGCATCCTGACCGAGCCCGACGCTTCGCTGGCGGCGCAGTATCGGGCGTTGCTCGAGACCGAGGGCATCGAGCTCACGCTCGCCGAGGACGGCGTGCGCCGCATCGCCGAGATCGCCTGGCAGGTCAACGAGCGCACCGAGAACATCGGTGCCCGTCGCCTGCATACGCTGATGGAGCGCCTGCTGGAGCCGTTGTCCTACGACGCCCCCGAGCGCACTGGCGAACGCGTCACCATCGACGCCGCCTACGTCGATGAGCGCCTGGGCGAGCTGGTGGGCGACGACGACCTGTCCCGTTATATCCTGTAGCGCCCGGAACACGACCGCTAACGGTGGGCGGGGCGGGCCGCAGGCCTGCCGCTGCAGCCTTTCGGCAGCGGGCGGCCGATCGAGGACCAAGGAGAGCTAGCCATGCCGACGCCGACCGACATCACGCTCCACCGCCAATCGCATGAGTTCGAAGTCACCTTCGACGACGGCCTGAGCCGGCGCTTGCCCTGCGAGTACCTGCGCGTGTTCTCGCCGTCGGCCGAGGTGCGCGGCCACGGGCCGGGCCAGGAAGTGCTGGTGTTCGGCAAGGAGGACGTCAACGTCGAGCGTATCGAGCCGGTGGGCAACTACGCGGTCAAGCTCGTGTTCGATGATGGTCACGACACCGGGATCTACTCCTGGGACAACCTCTACGAGCTCGCGGCGCAGTACGAGGAGAACTGGCAGAGCTATCTGGCTCGCCTGGAGGAGGCCGGTGTCCAACGGTCCAGATAAGCACGACACGGGTCCGCGCGAGCCGGCCGAGGAGACCACCCACTTCGGCTACCGCGAGGTCCCCAAGGCGGAAAAATCGGCCCGCGTCGGCGCGGTATTCGACTCGGTCGCCGATCAGTACGATGTGATGAACGACCTCATGTCGGTCGGGTTGCATCGCTACTGGAAACGCTTTGCCCTGGCGCGCGCCGGGATACGCCCGGGCCAGCGCGTGCTGGACCTGGCGACCGGCTCGGGCGATCTGGCGCTGGTCATAGCGCGTGCCCTGCGCGAGCGCGGTTTGCTGGTGGCGTCCGACATCAATGGCCGCATGCTTGAGCGCGGCCGCGACCGCTTGATCGACGCCGGCGTCGGTGCGCATATCGAGTTCGTCCAGGCCGACGCCCAGGCGCTGCCCTTCTCCGACCGCCTGTTCGATTGCGTGAGTATCGGCTTCGGCCTGCGCAACGTGACCGACCAGCCGGCCGCGCTGGCCGAGATGACGCGCGTGCTGCGCCCGGGCGGGCGCATCGTCGTGCTCGAATTCTCGCAGCCGGCCGGCGCATGGTTCCGCCGGTTCTATGACACCTACTCGTTCAGCGTGCTGCCGCGTCTGGGCGACTGGGTCGCCGGCGATGCCGACAGCTACCGCTACCTGGCCGAATCCATCCGCATGCATCCGGATCAGCCGACGCTGGCGCAGATGATGCGCGACGCGGGCCTGATGCATTGCGGCTGGAATAATCTCACCCGCGGCGTGGTCGCGGTGCATACGGGCTTCCGGCCGTGACACAGGCGCTGCGCGCCAGCGGTTTCTGGCGGCGCGCTGCGGCGGTGGGCGTGGACGCGCTGTGGCTGTTCTGCCTCGCCGGTGCCGTCTCCTGGCTGCTGTTCGGCTCGCCGCTGATGTACGAATGGGATGCCCGGGCCGTGCTCGGATCCTGGCTGCTGCGCGACGCCCTGCCCGCCCTCGTGTCCATCGGCGGCTGGTGGCGCTTCGGCGCCACGCCGGGCAAGGTCCTGCTGGAGTTGCGGGTGGTCGATGCGCGCAGCGGCGGCCGTCCCGGCCTGGGCCGGTGCCTGGTTCGCTACATCGGCTATTTCCTGTCCGCCCTGCCACTCGGACTCGGCTTCGTCTGGATGCTGTTCGACCGGCGCCGTCAGACATGGCACGACAAGCTCGCGCGCACGCGCGTCGTCCTGGTCGAGGAGCCGATCCTGGGCGCATCGCCGGCGGGGCCGCGGGAGCCGGCGTGATGACGCCCGCGTGGTTCGTCGCAGCGCTCAACCCGGCGGTCGACGCGGCGCTGGCGCTGGATCCGGATGCACGGACCCGCGTCCAGCGGCTCGAAGGCGCGGTGCTCGGGGTCCGGGTCACCGGCCTGGGCTGGTGCGTGTATGCGGTGCCGAGCGAGGATCGCGTCCGGCTGCAGGTGGCGCAGCCCGATGCGCCGGCGGCCTGGATCAGCGGCCCGCCCGCCTCGCTCGCGATGCTGGCGACCCGCGCGGGCACACGCGCGCTCTTCAGCGGCCGGCTCCGGGTCGACGGCGATATTGCCGTGGCCAAGGCCTACAAGCGCTTGTTCGATACCCTCGATCCGGACTGGGAAGAGGCGCTGGCGGGCGCGCTGGGCGATATCCCCGCCCACGAGGCCGGCCGCGTGCTGCGCGGGCTGCGCGCCTGGGCGCGCCGCACCGCGACCCACCGGCGTGAGGACCTGCGCGCCTGGCTGATCGACGAGACCGAGGCCGTGCCGACGCGCGCCGAGGCCGATCGCTGGCTGGCCGAGATCGACCGCCTGCGGGCCGACGCCGATCGCCTCCGGGCGCGCTTGGCGCGCCTCGAACGCACGGGCGAGCGCCGATGATGACCATTGGGCCGGGACAGGCGCTGCGCCTGATCCACATCCAGTGGATCCTGCTTCGGCGCGGGCTCGACGAGGTCATCTGGGCGACCCAGGTGTTCCGCCCGATCCGGTTCCTCTACTACCTGACGCCGGGCGCGTGGATGCGCCTGTGGACCCGGCGCATTCCCCGCGGCCAGCGCATTCGCCTGGCCCTGGAGGACCTGGGGCCGATCTTCGTCAAGTTCGGCCAGATGCTGTCGACCCGGCGCGACCTGCTGCCCGAGGACATCGTCGACGAGCTGTCACTGCTGCAGGACCACGTGCCGCCATTTCCCTCGGCCCGAGCGCGTGCCATCGTCGAGGCGCGCCTGGAGCGCCCGGTCGCCGAGCTGTTCACCCGCTTCGATGCCGATCCCTTGGCATCAGCCTCGATCGCCCAGGTCCATGGCGCCCGCCTGGCCGACGACCGCGAAGTCGTGGTCAAAATTCTGCGGCCCGGTATCGAGGGGCAGATCCGGCGCGACCTGGGGTTGCTGCGCATCGTCGCCGCGCTGGCCGCGCGCTTCTCCAGCGAGGCCCGGCGGCTGCGACCGCGCGAGGTCGTCGCCGAGTTCGAAAAGACCCTGATCAACGAGCTCGACCTCGTCCGAGAGGGCGCCAACGCCCAGCAGCTGCGGCGCAACTTCGAGCGCTCGGGCCTGCTGTATATCCCGGATGTGTACTGGCCCTACACCCACACCGATGTGCTCGTGCTCGAGCGCATCGCGGGCACGCCCATCGGCGATACCGCGGCGCTCCAGCGCGCGGGTGTGGATCTGCGGGTGCTGGCCGAGCGCGGCGTCGAGATCTTCTTCTCGCAGGTGTTCCGCGACAACTTCTTCCACGCGGACATGCACCCGGGCAACATTTTCGTCTGGTGGCACGATCCGGCCGATCCGCGCTACATGGCGGTCGATTTCGGCATCGTGGGCACGCTGGCGCCGGCCGACCAGCGCTACCTGGCGGAGAACTTCCTCGCCTTCTTCCGGCGTGACTACCGCCGCGTCGCCGAGCTCCACGTCGATTCCGGCTGGGTGCCGCCGGATACCCGCGTGGACGAGTTCGAGTCGGCCATCCGCAGCGTCTGCGAGCCCATCTTCGAGCGCCCGCTCAAGGACATCTCCTTCGGGCAGCTGCTGCTGCGGCTGTTCCAGACCGCGCGGCGCTTCAACATGGAGATCCAGCCGCAGCTCGTCCTGCTGCAGAAGACGCTGCTCAATATCGAGGGCCTGGGGCGCCAGCTCTATCCCGATCTCGACCTTTGGCAGACGGCGAAACCGCAGCTCGAGCGCTGGATGTCCGAGCAGGTCGGCGCCCGCGCCGCGATCCGCCAATTGCGCCGTGAGCTGCCCGCCTGGGGCGAGCGCCTGCCCGAGCTGCCGAATCTGGTGCATGACCTGGCCAAACGGGCGCGCGACGGCCGCCTCGAGGTCCGCACCCAGAGCGCCGACGAGATGCGCGCGCTGCGCGCCGAGCTCGAGCGCCAGCATCGGCGTACCGTGCGCGCCCTGGCCGGCACCGCGCTGACCGTCAGCGCCGCGCTATTGCATGGTCTCGGCGGCGCCCAGGCAGGACTCGCCAGCGCAGCCGTTTCCGTGTGGCTCCTCGGGGCCGCCGGCCTGGGCCTTCTCGCCAGCGCGCTCGCGTCGCGCTAGTGTCCTGTCTCGTAAGTTCTTTGAATTTTTCTCGTCGAGGGATTGCGGCGCCTGGCAAGGCGCGCCGACGAGCCATAGCGCGCCCTATGGTGAGGAGGCGCAACGCCGCCAGGCGTCGCAAGACCCGGCGAGAAATCAAACGTTGTGCGAGACAGGACACTAGAGATCGCCGAGAATAACGGATGGATACGACGGAACACGAAGGCCACGGCACGCGCACGGAGATCCGCCCGACTCGGGCGAAGGAACTCGGCGTTCGCCGCTCCCGTTATTCCGGTTAGCTGGTCGCGTTCGGCGTCGGTGGATAGGCGGCCGCCGATGAAAATCGGTTGAACGGGCAGCGTTCAGGCTTGCCGGCCGCTTGGCTCGCTGGCCACCACCGGGCCGTTCGCGAGCCGGCGACCGGCGACCAACACCGGGATGCCGCTGGCGAGGATCGCGACGCCGAGCAACGCACCGAGGCCAAAGCTCAGCAGACTCGAGTACGCCATCATGGCGCAAATCGCGGTGAAGACGCCCGGAAGGACAGGGTACAGGGGTACACGAAACGCGGGCCGATCGCGCGAATCGCGCGCTCGAAAGCGGAACACGAACAACGCGCAACTGATCAGCGTAAGGAAGAGCCAGAAGACGGGGGCCGTGTATTCAACCATCGTCTCGATGGTGCTCTGTCTGGAGAGGACGCCAATCAGGATCAGCAGGAGCGTGATACAGGCCTGGACCGCCAGCGCATAGCCCGGCGTATTGCGCCGTGCGTTCCAGCGGCCCAGAACCCCGAGGAAAGGGAAATCGCGCCCCAGTGCGTAGTTAGTGCGCGCCCCGGTCATGATGGTCGCGTTGATTGTCGAAAGCGCGGCGATCACGACGACGCCTGCCATCACGTTGCCGGCCGTTGCACCGAACGATTCCCCGATCAGGTCGGCGCCGGGCGTCGTGCTTTCGCTCAGCCCCGCGAATCCCAGCACGTCGAGATAAGCGACATTGATCAGGAGGTAGCTGACCATCACCACCCCGATCCCCAACGCGAGCGCCTTGAGCGTCGTTCGACCCGGATCGCGCATCTCGCCAGTGAGATAGGCCGTTTCGTTCCAGCCGCCGTAGGCCAACAGCACAAAAACCATCGCCATGCCCGCTCCGTCCAGCGAGCTCATGCCGGCGGCATCGGCCTCGCCCGTTACCGAGATCGTGTCCCCGGGGACCACGAGCGCCGAAATGGCCGCTAGCAGCAGCAGGCCCACGACCGCGAGCGTCAGAGCGGTTTGCGCATATTTGGAGGGCGTCGTCCCGCACCAGTGCAGGGCGCTCAGCAGCGTCACGGCGAGCGCGGCGTAGATCGCGGGCCCGTGCGGGCCCAAGGGCCATAGCTGATTCGCGTGATCGCCGAGGACGTAAGCCGCAACCGCAATCGAGCCGGTCTGGATCACCGTCATTCGGGTCCAGGCGAACAGGAACCCCACGTTGGGACCGTAGGCGCGTGTGAGGAACTGGTATTCGCCGCCCGCATCCGGGTGTCGGGCTGCGAGTTCGCTATAGCAAAGGGCGCCGATGATCGCGACGGCGCCGCCGACGATCCAGAATCCGAGGAACGTCCACTCGTCCGGCGCACGGGCCGCCACGATGGCGGGGAAGGAGAAAATGCCCACCCCGACTACCATGCCCACCATGACGGCGGCTGCGCTGAAGGCGCCGAATTCGGGCCGCGGTCCGGCCGCTCCCCTGGTCATAGTGGTGGTTCGACCAGCCCTATTGCGTGCGTTCGGCGGACCATTCGTGCACTCGGGCCTGATCGGCCGAATGCACTTGCGCTACGCCCTCGATCCGGCCGTCCTCGGCTCGACCGTTGAAGACATAGCGCGTGCCATCGTGGTCGGCCGTGAACGAAACGCGCCGGCCATGAAGCTCGACGTTCTCCGGGGACAGGCTCGCGCCGGCGGTCTCGAGCGTCGTCTCGAGTTCCTGAAATTGCTGCTCCACGCGCCAGTCGAAGCGCCGATCGCCGATCTGCCACTGCCATTGGCCGGAAACGTCTGCTGGGATGACCCACGCGTAGATGACGCGCCAGCTCCCGTCCTGACCGAGCCCGACGCGTTCGCGCCGATCGGGTTCCCACTCGCCCATATGGAAACTGTGCGAGACCACACGGGTTCCGGGGCGAAGCTCTTCCAGCAGTCTGGGGCGCAACTCCAGGTTGATCTCCTGAAGCAAATACATGGTCACGACCGAGGCCTGGCTGATGTCGGTGTCGAAAAGATCCTGTTCCAGGAATATGACGCGATCGTCGACATCCGCGTCCGCTGCGTTCGCGCGCGATTCCCGGACGAGGTCCGGATCAATGTCGACGCCAAGGCCATAGGCGCCTTCCTGCGCGGCCGCGATGACGATCCGGCCGTCTCCGGAACCCAAGTCGATCACATAGTCCCCTCGGCCGACCTCCCCGAGCGCGAGCATCCGCTGGACGACTTCCTCTGGCGAGGTGACAAAAGGCACATCGACCTCGTCGTCCGAGCCAGTGGCGGTGTAGGAGGGTAGCCCCCCGTCCTCTGGTGCAGCCGGATTGGCGAGCGGATGCGGCACGTCTTCCTGGGCATCGGGTGATTGAGACTCATCGGAACCGTCTCGGTTGGGCTCCTGAGCGACCGCAACCGAGATCGCCAAGCATGAAATCACGCACGACGCGGGGATCTTCTTTTTCATTTCGGCTCCATTACTTCGGTATCGCAAGCCGCTGCTGCGAATGAGGCGCTGCCGAACCATGCCGGCGAGGGGGCCGAGCAGTGATCGGAACCTTGCTCACTATTCTCCACCATGCCGCATCCGTAGCCTGGAGTCGAGTCCGACCGGAGCCGACCGCGTTGCGCTGGTCCCGCGCGGGTCGCCGCCCGCGGCCTATCCGCTCCTGATAAACTGCCCATCATGGACGTTACGCTGATCATCGACCCGCTAAACGAGCGCCAGCGCGAGGCCGCGACCGCCGACGCGGGCTCGCCGCTGCTGGTGCTGGCGGGGGCTGGCAGCGGCAAGACGCGGGTGCTGGTGCACCGCATCGCGTGGCTGCTGGCGGTCGAGGGCTTATCGCCGCACTCGGTGCTGGCCGTGACTTTCACCAACAAGGCGGCGCGCGAGATGCGCGGCCGGGTCGAGGAACTCGTCGG
This sequence comes from uncultured Ectothiorhodospiraceae bacterium, assembly GCA_964625925.1. GTDB lineage: Bacteria > Pseudomonadota > Gammaproteobacteria > XJ16 > Halofilaceae > Halofilum. The sequence goes on from CAZVBX010000023.1 coordinate 11,106, forward strand.
AACGCCCGCCGGCGCCATGTGGGTCGGCACCTTCCACGGCATCGCCCACCGCCTGCTGCGCGCCCATTGGCGCGAGGCCGGGCTGCCGCAGGGCTTCCAGATCCTCGACGCGGACGACCAACTCCGCCTGATCCGGCGGGTGCTGCGCGGCCTCGAGCTGGACGAGAGCTATTGGCCGCCCAAGCAGGCCATGGGCTTCATCAATGGCCACAAAGACGAGGGCCGACGCCCCGAGCACATCGCCGATCAGTCCGATCCGGTCGCGGCGCAGCTGGTGCGCATCTACAGCGCCTACGAGCAGGCGCGCAAGACCGCCGGCGCGGTCGACTTCGCCGAGCTGCTGCTGGCCGCGCTGGAGCTGCTGCGCGACAACGCCGGGCTGCTGGATCATTACCGGCGCCGCTTCCGCCATCTGCTGGTGGACGAGTTCCAGGACACCAACGCCATCCAGTACGCCTGGCTCAAGCTCCTGGCGGGCGAGCGCGGCTGCGTCACCGCCGTCGGCGACGACGACCAGTCGATCTACGGCTGGCGCGGCGCCCGGGTCGAGAACATCCAGCGCTTCGAGCAGGATTTCGCCGGCACGCGCACGGTGCGCCTCGAGCAGAACTACCGCTCCACCGGCACGGTGCTGGCCGCGGCCAACGCCCTGATCGCCCACAACGGCGGGCGCCTGGGCAAGAACCTGTGGACCGCCGATCGCGAGGGCGAGCCGGTGGCCTACTACCTGGCCTACAACGAAACCGACGAGGCGCGCTTCGTCGCCGAGCGCATCGAAGCCTGGATCGACGAGGGCGGCACCCGCGCCGAGTGCGGCGTGCTGTATCGCTCCAATGCGCAATCGCGCGCGCTCGAGCAGGAGTTCATCGCCCGTGGCGTCGCCTACCGCGTCTACGGCGGGCTGCGCTTCTTCGAGCGGGCCGAGATCAAGGACGCCCTGGCCTATCTGCGCCTGGTGGCCCATCGCGATGACGACATCTCGTTCGAGCGCGTGGTCAATCAGCCCGCCCGCGGCGTCGGCGAACGCACGCTGAATCAGCTGCGTGCCGCCGCCCGCGCGGCCGATAGCTCCCTCTGGCGCGCCGCGCGGCAGGCGGTCGACGAGGGCGTCATGACCGGCCGCGCCGCCACGGCGGTAGCCAAGTTCCTGCAGCTCATCGAGCAGGCGGCGGCCGACATCGCCGAACTCGACCTGCCGGACACGGTCGAGCATGTGACCCACGCGAGCGGTCTGATCGACCATTTCGGCAAGGACAAGAGCGAGAAGGGCCAAGCCCGGGTCGAGAACCTGGAGGAACTGGTCACCGCCGCGCGCCTGTTCGAGCCGTCGCCCGACGAGACCGAGGGCATGACGCCGCTGGAGGCCTTCCTCGCCCATGCCGCGCTCGAGGCCGGCGAGGGTCAGGGCGACTCCTGGGAGGACTGCGTGCAGATGATGACGCTGCACTCGGCCAAGGGCCTCGAGTTCCCAGTGGTGTTCCTGGTCGGGCTCGAGGAGGGGCTGTTCCCGCACCAGCGCTCGTTGGAGGAATCCGGCCGCCTGGAGGAGGAGCGCCGCCTGGCCTATGTCGGCATCACCCGCGCGCAGCAGCGGCTGGTGCTGACCTCGGCCGAGCAGCGTCGTCTCTATGGGCGTGAGGTCACCGGCGTGCCGTCGCGCTTCGTCGGCGAGCTGCCGGGCGAGCTGATCGAGGAAATCCGCCCGCGCGTGACCAGCCAGGCGCTGCGCCCGTCCGCCGCCGCGAGCGTGGGTCACGAGGCGCCCGAAGGCGTGCCCGCGATGGGCCAGCGCGTGCGCCATCCGAAATTCGGCGAGGGCACGGTGCTCGACTTCGAGGGCGACGGCCCGCACGCCCGCGTGCACGTCAACTTCGCCGACGCCGGCAGCAAATGGCTGGTCCTGGCCTACGCGCGCCTCGAGCCCGTGCCGGCTTGAGCCGGCGCCGGCTGCACCCATGAGCGCGGCCGCGCGCGGGGCCAGTCTGCGGGTCGCGCTGTCGCTCGCCATCGGCCTCGGGTTCGTGGCCCTGGTCCAGGCCTGGATCGGGTGGACGACGCTGCTGCGTCCCTGGAGCCAGGTGGGCCCGGCACCGGCAGCGGCCGGCGCCGGGCTGTTGCTGCTGACCCATGGACTCCGCGGCCTGCGTCTGCACGACTACTTCGGCGCGCCCGTGCGGGGGCAGCGCAGCGCCTGCCTGCGGCTGGTCCTGCGCCACAATGTGTTCAACAACCTGCTGCCCCTGCGCTCGGGGGAACTGGCGTTTCCGATGCTGATGGCGCGCCGGTTCGCGGTGGGCCCGCGCGAGTCGATCCCGGGGCTGTTGTTGTTTCGCGCGCTCGACCTGCACGCAGTATTGCTGTTCGCAGTGCCGGCGACGCTTGCCCTCGTGCTGCCGGGGGCGCTGTGGGCCGCGCTGGCCGCGGCCTGGCTGGCCCTGCCCTGGGCGGGCTACCGGCTGGGTCGCCGTTGGGCGCGTCGACTCGGCGCGCCCGGCGGCGTCATCGGGCGGACGCTGGCGCAGGTGCTCGCCGGGCTGCCGGCGAATGAGACCGTGTTCTGGCGCGTGCAGGCGTGGACCCTGGCGAATTGGGGCCTGAAGCTGCTCGTCTTCGCCTGGATCCTGGTATGGTTCGCCCCGCTCGAGCTGCCGCACGCGTTGCTCGGCGCCGCGGGGGGCGAGCTGACCAGCGTGCTGCCGATCCATGGCGTGGCCGGGCTCGGCACCTACGAGGCCGGCGCGGTGGCCGCGCTTGCCGGTAGCGGGCTGAGCCTGGAGCGGCTGGTTCAAGCGGCGGTGAACCTGCACCTGTTCATCTTGAGCGTCACGCTGATCGGCGGCGGCCTCGCGTTGCTGCCGGAGGCGCCACGTCGCGGCGGCGCGCACAATGAGACGGAGTGACCATGTCCGAGCCCGAGTCCGACGTCGCATCCGGGGCCGAATCCGGGGCCCTGCCGCCGCATCGATTGTCCCTGGTGGTGCCGATCCACAACGAGATCGACAGCGTGGAGCCGCTGGTGGCGCGCATCCATGAGGCGCTCGCCGGCTACGGGCACCCCTGGGAGCTGGTGCTGGTGGACGACGGCAGCACGGATGGGAGCCCCGGCGCGCTCGATCGTGCGGCGCGTGAGCGCGGCAATCACGTCCGGGTGCTCCAGTTGCAGCGCAACTTCGGTCAGACCGCGGCGATGCAGGCGGGCGTCGATGCGGCCCGGGGCGATGTCATCTGCACGCTCGACGGCGACCTGCAGAACGACCCGGCCGATATCCCGGCCATGGTCGGGCGCCTGCTGAATGACGACCTGGATCTGGTGGCGGGCTGGCGCCGCGATCGTCAGGACCACCTGATGCGGACCTTCCCGTCGCGCATCGCCAACGGGCTCATCGGCCGGATCACGGGGGTGCGGCTGCACGACTATGGCTGCAGCCTGAAGGTCTACCGCACCGAAGTGATGCGCAAGGTGCGCCTGTACGGCGACATGCACCGGTTCATCCCGGCCTGGGTGGCGTCGACCACGCAACCGGCCCGTATCGGCGAACAGGTCGTCACGCACCACGCACGGCATCACGGCGAGACCAAATACGGTCTGCGCCGCACCTACCGGGTCATGCTCGACCTGTTGTCCGTGTTCTTCTTCATGCGCTATTGGGCGCGCCCGGGCCATTTCTTCGGCGCCATCGGGCTCCTGTTCGGCCTCGTCGGTGGCACCTGCATCATGTATCTGGTGGTGCTCAAGCTGATCACCGGCGCCGATATCGGCGACCGGCCGCTGCTGCTGTTCGGGATCCTGTTCGCGATCACGGCGGTGCAGTTGGTGACGGCGGGGGTGCTCGCCGAGATGGCGACGCGCACGTACTACGAGGCGACGGCCACGCGGCCGTACCTCATCCGCGAGGCGGGTAGCCGCAATCTGGACACCGATGCCGGCTGGCATGCCGATGCGGGGGTCGCGCAACCCGGACCTGCCGCGGGCGATGCGCCGCGGACGGGGCCGCGCTCAGAAGCTGATCCCGGCTGAGAACCAGGTGATATCGTCGAGTTCGCCTTCGCTGCCATAGCGGGTCGCCATCAGCTCCAAGCGCACGATCCCCGTGCTGGCCCCGACGCCGATGCCCGCCGATTGCTGCGTGGCCGTGTCGGCGTTCCCGTCGATCTCGACCCGCTGCCGCGCGAGGCCCAGCCGCCCGATCAGGTACACCGGCCCGGCCGTGCGCCCGGACAGATAGCCGCCCAGCGAGCGGAAGTTCCATTCCTCGCCCTCGGCGGTCTCGCCGGCCTCGATATCGGTGGCGGCCTCGACGCCGGCGCCGATCTCCACCAGCCCGGCATCGAGTACCTCGGTGCCGATGCGCAGACTGGCGATCGTCGCCGGCTCATAGCCCGTCTCCTCGATGTCCGCGCGCCCCGTCGTGAGCGTCAGCGACGCCGCCTGCGCGGAAACGCTCGCGAGCCCCAGTCCCAATGCCAGGGCGGTCGTGGCCGCGTGGTGCTTGGCCATGCTGCCTCCCGTTCTTCGCTAGGAGGAGGTGCCAGAGCCCGGTAACGCGTCCCGCCGGTGGCCCGCTCCGAAGCGGTTACGGATCGCGGAAAGCGCGAACCGGCTCTAGCTCTTACGCCGCGACCGGTTTGAGCTCCGGATTGCGGCCCCGGCGCGCGACGAGCACGTGGCGGTATTCGTCCGGATCCTTCGTGTGCGGGATCTCGGCCGGTCGGGGAAAGTGTAGATCGTACAGGCGGGAAAGCCAGAACCGGAGCGCCGCGGCGCGCAGCATCGCGTCCCACGCCTCGGCCTCGGGCAGGGTCAGCGGGCGCTCGGCAGCATAGGCCGACAGTAGCGCATCGGTCCGCTCGGGCTCGAGCTCGTTGTCGCCGTCGCGGCACCAGTCGTTGACCGTGATCGCGACGTCGTAGAGCAGGCAGTCGTTGCAGGCGTAATAGAAATCGATCATGCCCGACAGCGTGTCGCCGTCGAACAGGACATTGTCACGAAACAGGTCGGCATGGACCGTCCCGCGTGGCAGCTCGATCCGGCGGAAGCGGCGCTGGTAGTTGAGCTCCTCGGCCAGTAGCTCGCGGTCCGCGGCGCTCAGCCTGGGCCGCAGTGCCTGGGCGGTACGGAACCACCACTTACGGCCGCGCTCGTTCTCGCGGCGCTCGCCGAACGAGGCGCCCGCCACGTGCATCTGGCCCAGCGCGCGTCCGACGGCCGAACAATGCGCTGCGTCCGGCTGCTCCAGGGTGCGCCCCGGCAGGCGCTCGACCAGCGCGGCCGGCTTGCCCTGCAGGGACTGCAAGTAGCGCCCGTCGGTGTCCGCGATCGGATGCGCGCAGGGCACGCCGTGCTCGGCCAGATGCGCCGTCAAGTTGAGAAAATACGGGAGCTCTTCTTCGGGGTGCTGCTCGAACAGGGTCAGCACATAGCCGCCCCGATCGGTCGACACGAAGAAATTCGAATTCTCCACCCCGTCACGGATGCCGACCCATTCGGTCAGTCGGCCTGCCCGATAGCGGCTCAGAAAGCCTTCGAGGTCGGAATCGCTGAGCGCGGTATAGACAGCCATTCGCTGGACCTGACGCAAGCGTTACGGTCCGTCGGGCATGCGGACCGAGCGGAGCCTTGCGATGGTGCCCGCAACCGAACGGCTGCCATCGCAGTTGGGCCTGTGCTCGGACGTTCCCGCCGCCTCTGCCGGCACCCGCACGAGGTGGGCATCGTTGCGACTGGAGCGCCGCGAGCATCCCATTGTCGTAGCCCGGCCCTGATCGAGGCCACGGTCACCTTGGATTAGAGATTCCCAACGGGCTGCCGCCAAGCAGCCCGCCGAAGCACCGGGCACGTAGGTGCCTGGCGCTTCGTCGCCGAATACGGACATACGCCGGACCCGGCGCGTTGGAAATGGGCAGGATTGCCCATTTCCAACACCCTGTTAGGGGCGACTGGCTGCGGAGTGTACCATCGACATCCGCTGCGGGCATGCCCGCCCGCGGCGTGTCCGGAGTCGCGCGATGCCCGATCGAAAGCCGCTGGTCCTCGTCGACGGATCGTCCTATCTGTTCCGCGCTTACCACGCCTTACCGCCGCTGACGACCAGCGCGGGCGACGCGACGGGGGCGATCTACGGCGTGATCTCCATGCTCAAGCGGCTGCTGGCCGACTACACCCCCGAGCGCATGGGCGTGGTGTTCGATGCGCCGGGCAAGACCTTCCGCAGCGAGATCTACGCCGAATACAAGGCGCATCGCCCGCCCATGCCCGACGACCTCGCGGGCCAGATCGCGCCGCTCAAGGAGGTCATCGAGGCGCTCGGCCTACCCCTGTTGACCATCGAGGGCGTGGAGGCGGATGACGTGATCGCCACGCTGGCCGATCTCGAGTGCGGGCATGGCGGGGAGGTGGTGGTGTCGACCGGCGACAAGGACCTGGCCCAGCTCGTCGATGGAGGCATTACGCTGGTCAACACCATGAGCGGCGAGCGACTCGACGCCGAGCGCGTGCAGGAGAAGTTCGGCGTCCCGCCGGAACGGATCATCGATTATCTCGCCCTGGTCGGGGACACCACGGACAACATACCGGGCGTGCCCAAATGCGGTCCCAAGACCGCCGCCAAGTGGCTCGGGCAATACGGCTCGCTCGACGGGGTGATCGCCCACGCCGACGAGATCGGCGGCAAGATCGGCGAGAATCTGCGCGGCGCGCTCGATGATGTGCGCCGTGCGCGCGAGCTGGTGACCATTCGCCGCGACGTCGAACTCGGCATGGAGCCCGAGCATCTGGACATCCGCGCGCCGGATACCGAACGCCTGCGCGCCCTCTACACCCGGTTCGAGTTCCGCGGACTGCTCGATCAACTCGGCAGTCCTGCCGAGCCGGCCGAGGCGCCCGAGGACGGCGGCGCCTCCGAGGTCGCGGCGCGCTGTGAGTACGAGACCATTCTCGATCTCGAGCACCTGGACTCTTGGATCGAGCGCCTGGGTGCGGCCCAGTGCTTCGCCCTCGATACCGAGACCACCAGCCTCGATGCCATGGATGCCGAACTGGTCGGGCTGTCCTTCGCGATCACGCCGGACGCGGCCGTCTATGTGCCCGTGGCGCACCGCTATGTCGGCGCGCCCGAGCAGCTCGAGCGCGCGACGGTGCTCGAGCGCTTGCGCCCCCTGCTGGAGGACCCGGAGCGGCCCAAGGTCGGGCAAAACCTCAAATACGATCTGACCGTGCTGGCCAACCACGGCGTCACGCTGCGCGGCGTGCGCCACGACACCATGCTCGAGTCGTACGCGCTGGACTCCACCGCCACGCGCCACGACATGGACTCGCTGGCGCAGAAATACCTCGGCATCGAGGTCACCGCGTACAAGACCGTCTGCGGCACCGGGCGCAATCAGATCACGTTCGACCAGGTCTCCCTCGAGCAGGCCACGCCCTACGCCGCCGAGGACGCCGAGATCGCCGTGCGTCTGCACCAGGCGCTTTGGCCCCGGCTCGAGCGCCTGGAGGGGCCCCGCTCGATCTATGAGGCGATCGAGATACCGCTGGTGCCGGTGCTGGCGCGGATGGAACGCACCGGTGTCGCCATCGATGCGGTCAAGCTGGGTGAGCAGAGCCGGGCCATCGCCGAGCGCCTGGGCGAGATCGAGCAGCGCGCGCATGCCGAGGCCGGCGGTCCGTTCAACCTGAACTCGCCCAAGCAGCTGCAGGAGATCCTGTTCGAGCAGCTCGAGCTGCCCTCGATCCGCAAGACGCCGAGCGGACAGCCCTCGACGGCCGAGGACGTGCTCGAGGTGCTGGCGGCCGACTACGCGCTGCCGGCGCTCATTCTCGAGCACCGCGGCCTGGCCAAGCTCAAGTCCACCTACAGCGATGCCTTGCCGCAGCGGATCAATGCACGCACCGGGCGGGTCCACACGTCTTATCAGCAGGCGGTCGCGTCCACCGGCCGGTTGTCGTCGTCCGAGCCGAACCTGCAGAACATCCCGATCCGGACCCAGGAAGGACGGCGCATCCGCGAGGCCTTTGTGGCCCCGGCGGGATACCGCCTGGTCGCGGCCGATTACTCCCAGATCGAGCTGCGCATCATGGCCCACCTGTCCGGCGATGCGGGCCTGATGGCGGCCTTTGCCGAAGGCCAGGACATCCACCGCGCGACCGCGGCCGAGGTGTTCGGCCAGCCGCTGGCGGCAGTGGGCGAAGAGCAGAGGCGGGCCGCCAAGGCGATCAACTTCGGCCTGATCTACGGCATGTCCGCCTGGGGCCTGGGACGCCAGCTCGGTATCGAGCGCGCCGAGGCGCAGGCCTATGTCGACACCTACTTCGAACGCTATCCCGGCGTGCGCGCCTACATGGACGCGACGCGCGAACGCGCCCGCGAGCAGGGTTATGTCGAGACCGTGTTCGGCCGGCGTCTGTACGTGCCCGAGATCCAGGCGCGCAATGCGCAGCGTCGGCAATATGCCGAGCGCACGGCCATCAACGCGCCCATGCAGGGCACGGCCGCCGACATCATCAAGCGCGCGATGATCACCGTCGACGACTGGTTGCAGAGCACCGACGTGGACGCACGCTTGATCATGCAGGTGCACGACGAGCTGATCCTCGAAGTGGCCGAGTCCGCCGTCGAAGAGGTCCGCGCGCGACTCGGCACGCTGATGAGTTCGGCCGTGGAGTTCTCCGTCCCGCTGCTGGTGGAGACCGGCGCTGGGGACAACTGGGCCCAAGCGCATTGACCGATGCGCCGCGCCGCCGGGCTCACTCGAACGAGGCAATCTCGATGCGGACGGGCGCGGCTCGGCCGCTCGTCGGCTCCACCGCGCCGTTCGTGCACTTAGCGCTCCCCCCTAGTTACGACGCCTGATACAACCCTCCCTGAGTTCAAGCGGACCGCGTGAACGCGGTGCGATCTAGACGCGGGCTTCGGGGGGAATGGCTCATGCGCCGGCCAGCCGGTTTCACACTCATCGAATTGATGATCGCGGTCATCGTCATCGGCATCCTCGCCGCTGTGGCGATCCCGAATTACACCCAATACGTGAAGCGCTCGAACCAATCGGCGGCGCAGCAGTTCCTGAGCGAGGCCGCGAGCCGTGCCGAGCAGTATCGCATGGACGCCCGCGCCTACCCCGAGAGCCTCGGATCCGGCAGCAATGGTCTTGACGTCAGCATCCCGGACGGGGTGGACGAGTTCTACGCCGTCAGCATCTCCACGAGCAACGGTGCCACCCCGCCGAAGTATGAGCTCGAGGCGGAGCCGCGTGCCGGCACGAACCAGGAAGGGATGCCGACCCTGACCCTCGACAGCACGGGCAACAAAAGCCCCAGTGACGCCTGGTGAGCCGTGATGCGTAGCGGGATTCGGGGCTTCACCCTGGTCGAACTGATGATCACCTTGATCGTGTTCGCCGTCGTGCTGGGTATCGCCATCCCGAACTTTCAGAACTACATCCTGCAAAACCGCGTGAAGACCGGTGCGCAGGAACTTTTCAGCGCGCTCAACTATGCGCGCAGCGAGGCGGTCAAGCTCGACGCGGACGTCTACGTGACCCCGGCCGATGAAAACCACTGGCAGAAGGGCTGGATCGTCACGGACATGGCGGACCGCACGTACAGCGAGTGTCAGAACGGCAAGAGCAACTGCCTGCGCGTGCAGCCGCCGCTGAGCGAACTGACGATCACCACCAGCGACGATGAGGTCGTGTATGGCGGCAATGGACGCACCGGCGTCCAGACCCAGTTCCAATTCTGCACCGCCGCCAACAACGCGTCCGTCCAGCAGCGGGTCGTGTCCACGGATCTGTCCGGCCGGCCCAGGATCGAATTCGAGGGCGACTGCTCATGATCTGTCCGCCGCCAAGCCAACGTGGATTCGGGATGATCGAGGTGCTGGTGTCCCTGGTGATCATCGCGGTCGGGCTGCTCGGGCTCGCCAGCGCCCAGGTGCAGGCGCAAAAGGCCGAACTCGAATCCTACCAGCGTGCGCAGGCCATGATGCTCGTGGAGGACATGGTCAGCCGCATCCGTGCCAATCGCAGCGCCGACGAGTGCTACGAGACCGTCGATTTCATCGGCCACGGCGCCGAGCCTGCGGACTGCTCCGGCTGGGGCACGAACGCCACGCGTGACCTGGCGAATAGCGACCTGAACGCCTGGGACGACCTGCTCGAAGGCCAGGCGGAGTCCCTCGGCGACGACAATGCCGGCGCGATGACCGGAGCGCGCGGCTGCATCAGTAAAGACACGACGGTGACCGATTACGACGCCTACACGGTCACCGTCGCCTGGCAGGGCGAGGTCGTCACCGAGGAGCCGTCGGAGGCCTGCGCCTCGGACCAGTACGGCGCGGATGGCTTGCGCCGCGTGGTCAGCACCCAAGTGGCGATACCGGAGTACGAATGAGGCCGGCGATGCAGGCGGAGGTCGCGATGGACACGCCCGTGCGGCAGCGCGGATTCTCGCTCATCGAGCTGATGATCGCGATGACGATCGGCCTGGTCCTGCTGGCCGCGGTCGCGGCGATCGCCACCAACAGCAGCCGCACGCAGCGGGACATCGAGCGCATGGGCAGCCAGGTCGAGAACGGCCGCTACGCCCTCGACCTGCTCCGGCGCGAGATCGAGCACGCCGGCTATTACGGTGCGTTCTACGATGTGGGCGCGCCGGAAGATGTGCCGGCGGACCCCAGCACGACGGATGTGAACCAGATTACCGAGGACATCGGCTTGCCCATCCAGGGCTACGACGACGTCAGCGGGGACCCCGTGCCCAGTGAACTCGGCGACGACGCCCACCGCGACGGCACCGACATCCTGGTGCTGCGCCGCGCCGCGACCGAGGCCACGGCGGTCGATGCGCTCACGGCGGAGGAACTCTACGTCCAGGGCCTTTCGATCGATACGGTCATCGCGCAGGCCGCTGGCGACAGCAGCAGCGACGAGAGCGAGTTCGACTTGGTCGATCGGAACAGTAATCGGGTGGATATCCGCAAGCTCCGCACCGACATCTACCACGTCGGGCCGGACGCCGACGGCATCCCGACGCTCAAGCGCCTGAGCCTGACCGAGGCGGGCGGCAGCCTCGGCTGGCGCCAGGAGGCGCTGGCCACGGGGGTGGAGCAACTACAGGTTCAATACGGCCGCGACACCGATAATGACGGGGTTGCGGAGACCTACGGGACCGCACCCGGGACCGTCGGCGGCTGGGCGGATGTGGTCGCGTTGCGGGTGTATCTGCTCGTGCGCACCCGCGAGGCGTCGCCCGATTACACCGACGAGAAGACCTACGACATCGGCCAGGACAACCGCTACGACCCGGCCGACGACGGCTATCGCCGGCGCGTCTTCAGCAGCGTCGTGCGGGCCACCAATCGCGGCATCCGGAGGGAATGAGCCATGGGCCATCAACGGCAGCGCGGAGCGGTGCTGGTCGTGAGCCTGTTGCTGCTCACTGTCATGACGCTGCTCGTGCTCTCGGCCATCAATACCGGCACGACCAACATGCGCATCCTCGAGAATACACGCGTGAAGCAGGAGGCCCACGAGATCGCCCAGCTCGCCATCGACGAATTCGTCAGCGAGCCCACCAATTTCGACCCGCCGAACACGACCAAGACCGAGATCACGAAGGGCGACTACACGGTCGAGATCACGGCCCCGACATGCGTGGCGGCGCGCCCCGCCTGGGGCGACACGGAGGTCGAGGGCGGCGGCAGTGGCAGCGCCACCGGGAAGGAGGATACGACCTGGACCTTCGAGGCGACCGTCACGGCCGCGGATGGCGCGACTGCCGAGATTGAGCAGGGCGTCTGGATTCGCAAACTCGTCGGCGTCTGCCCCTAACGCCCCGTAAGGAGGCTGTCATGAAAGCATCCCATCCGATCGCCCGCCGCTTCGCCTCCGCAGGACTGGGCGCGGCCCTCGCGGGCGCGCTCGGCAGCGCATTGCTGCCGCCCGGCGCGGCGCGCGCCGAGGACATCGATCTGTTCACGGCGAGTTCCGGCGAGCATTACGCGCCGAACCTCTACGTCATGATCGACAATTCGGCCAACTGGGACGCGAACCTCACGGATGCCGATGGCAACGACACCAGCAAACGGGAACTGGAGTACCGCGCACTCAAGAGCGTGTTTTTGGACTCCTCGCTGACGCCGGAGACCATAGATGACCCGGTCAACCTTCGAGCGGGATTCGGGCTGTTCTCGGACGGCAAAAACGACGGCGGCATGGTGTGGCAGGCGGTCGAAGACGTCACGCAAGACTATCAGGACAATACGCTCGCACCGCTGTTCGAGCACATGAGCGACAAGAACACCCTCAAGTCGAGCAACTCGCCCTACGCGCTGTCGTTCAACGAAGGATATTTGTACTTCGGTGGAGATGCTCCTTACGCCGGCAAGCAGGAAAAAGATGGTGAGCGGAGCAGCAGCAATCCCTATGGGTACGATCCAGCAGCCTTTCAAGATGACGACACGTATGCGAGCCCCGCCGCCGGCAACTGCGGCAAGAACTATGTGGTGCTGATCGGCAACGGCGAGCCGGACAGCGGCGAGGACAACGAGGCCGAAGACAAGCTGGGCGCCCTCGGCGGCGTCTTGGGCGACGATCCCATCGACCTCGAAGAGGACTTCTTCGAATCGAACTGGGCCGACGAATACGCGCGCTTCATGGCAAAGACGGACGTCGCGCCCGACAGCCGCGACGGTCACGAGCAGAACGTGCGCACCTACGTCATCGATGTTTACGCCCCTACTCCGGACGATAAGAAGCCGTCGAATAAGTTCAAGGGCGCGCGCGCCTGGATGCAGAGTATCGCCGCGCGGGGCGACGGGCTCTACTTCGCCGCGCACAACGAGGACGATATCAAGGAAGCGCTGAAGCAGATCCTGGATGAGCTGTTCGCCGTTAACGACGTATTCGCGGCGAGCACGCTACCCGTGAGCGTCAATGTCCGCGGTACCAACCTCAACCAGGTGTACATGGGCGTGTTCCGGCCCAATGAGATGGACCGCACGCGCTGGCAGGGCAATTTGAAGCTCTACCATCTCGTCAAGGACGACGACCTCGGCACCTTGTATCTGGCCGATCAGAACGACGAGCGTGCCCAGAGCCAGTCGACCGGATTCATCCGCAACACGGCGGTAAGCTACTGGACCAACCAGTCCGGTTTTTGGGCCTTCGACCCGCGTGGAACGTCCGATGAGGACCCCGCCTCCGATTTACCCGACGGCGAGGTGGTCGAGAAGGGCGGCGTGCATCAGCGTATCCGCGACGAGTACAGCGAAGACAGCGACGGCAATTTCACCGGCTCGCCTTCCGAGACCCGTACGCTGCTGACCACGCCCGCCAGTTGCGGCGCCTGCGCGCTGGAGGCATTCGAAACGGGCCATTCGGGCGTGGATTCGGACAGTCTGGGGGTCGCCGATGCGGCCGCCGCCGAGACGCTCGTCGACTGGGTTTACGGCGACAACAACGCGACGGATACGGACGATCCGGACACCCTTTCCGATGCCGCCATCCGCCCCTCCGTGCACGGCGACGTGCTGCATTCACAGCCGGCGGTGGTGAACTACGGCGACACGGATGGTGACGATACCGCCGAGATATACACCTACTACGGGGCAAACGACGGCATCTTCCACGCCATCGAAGGTGGTAAGGCGGCAGACGACGGCAACGAGCTGTGGGGCTTCATCCCGCCCGAGTTCTTCGGCCGCCTGAAGCATCTGCGCAACCGGAAAGAGGGCAAGGAGTATTTCGCCGACGGCGCGGTCGGTGTCTACCGCCACGACGAGAATGATGACGGCAAGATCGACACGAGTGTTGCACCAGACGATCAGGTAATCCTGTATATCACCATGCGCCGCGGCGGCCGCTTGCTCTATGCCCTGGACGTGACCGATCCGCACAATCCGGAGTACCTGTGGAAACTGGACCCGGACGAGCCTGGCTTTAGTGAGCTCGGCTATACCTGGTCGCGGCCAGAGGTCATGCAGATGCGCTACGAGGACGATGGCGCAACCGTCGTGGAGGACGTGCTGATGTTCGGCGGCGGCTACGATCCGGCGGCGGACGACGACGATCAGGCGCGCTCTATGGGCCGCGCGCTGTTCGTCGTCGACGCGATGACCGGAGATCTGATCTGGAAGGCCGGCCAAAACACGGAGGATGCCCCCAACCATGGCTACACGGTCGATGACATGAGCTACTCCATCCCCTCGGATGTCGCCGTCATCGACGGTGACCAAAACGGCTACGCCGACCGGATGTACGTCGGCGACACCGGGGGACAGGTATGGCGCGCCGATCTCGGTGGTCCGCCGGCCGACTGGCATGTTTACAAGCTCGCCTCCGACGGCGAGGCGGCAACCTCGGCCGAGCGCAAGTTCCTGTACCCGCCCGACGTGGTCACCGGCGAGGACAGCAGGGGCCGCTATAAGGCGGTGCTGCTCGGCAGCGGCGACCGCACATCGCCCTTCAAGACCTCGGTCCTGAATCGCTTCTATATGTTCAAGGACCACAACACCGATTCGATCGACGAGGTCGACCAGCCGGCGGCGGCACTGGTCGAGAGCGACCTCTACGATGCGACCGACGGCGTCCATGAGGTCATCGACAGCGACAGGTTGGATGGGAAAGACGGCTGGTACATCAACCTGCGCGACACCGGCGAGAAGGTGGTGACCAATGCGGTCACGCTCGGCGGCACCGTCTTCTTTAGCACGAACGAGCCGCCGCCTCCCGACGATGGCGACAACGACTGCTCCAAGAGCCTCGGAACGGCGCGCAGCTACCAGATCTCGTTCGAGGACGGCACGGCCACGAACGAAGAGAACGACGGCCGTTCTGCCGAGGTCGTGGGCGGCGGTTTCCCGCCTTCGCCCGTTCATGTGATGGTCGAGATCGACGGCGATCTGGAAGAAGCCGTTGTCGCCCCCCCAGAGGTGAAAGACACCCCGGGCAAAGCCTTGAATCGGCGTAATCCCGCGTACTGGCAAAGCAACATCGACTAGCACCTCGTCCACCTCGTTGATGAGCGTAGCGGTTTGGATGCCGCGTGCCCTACGGCGGGGCCGCTATGTGCCGCAAGATCAGCGAGGAGCCGAAATGGGCTTGGAAGGAAGGACGTGGGGAACGCCGGACGGTCTCAGGTGCTTCGCCGCTACAGGGCGGCGTCTTCTTGGTTGAGGCCGCCATTTCGGGTCCCACCGTCATCCCGCCCCCCGGCACGACCAGCGGGCGGCGCAAGCCCGTTTACTGGAACGGCAACACCGACCATTGATCGGCCCCCGGCCCGGGCGCCCCCGCGCCCGGGCCGGGGGCGCTCGCCCGCCAACGCCTTGATCTTGGGGCTGTAACTAGAAACGTTCCACCGTTCATCGGCCGAAAACCACCGCTCGTCGGTAACGCCTGCGGCGTCCCCGCTCGTCTCTGGTACAAGCGGGGCCATGAAAGGCGCTTCCGGATTCACTCTCGTCGAACTCATGGTCGTGCTCGTGCTCGTGACCATGGTCGCGACCGTGGCCGTGCCGGCCTGGTCGGAGTTCGTGCGCCACAACGAAGCGGCCGCCGAGACCAACGAACTCATCACCTCGCTGAACTACGCCCGCAGCGAGGCGGTGCGCCGCAATACCGAGGTTTCCCTCTGCCGCTCGATCGACGGCGCGAGCTGCGCCGCCGCGACCGACTGGACGTCCGGCTGGATCGCCTTCGTCGGCGACGACCCCGACGCCCCGGGCACCGTCCTGCGCGAATGGGCGGGCCGCGACAACGGCTCCGACTTGAGCGGCCCGGCGAACGGCCTGACCTACAACCCCGACGGCTCACTCGACACCGATGCCGAGTTCGACACCCAACCCAGGGGTTGCACGGGCAAGGAGCGCCGCGAGATCGCGCTGTCGCGCGCGGGCCGGGCGCGGGCCGAGAAGGCGCAATGCGAGCACTGAACCGCGGTTTCTCCCTGATCGAGGTGCTGGTCTCGGTCGTGATCCTGTCGATCGGGCTGTTGGGCGTGGCGGCGATGCAGCTCGCGGGGCTGCAATACAGCCAGGGCGCCTACCAGCAGTCCCAGGCGACGGTGGCCATCGCCGACCTCATC
This sequence comes from uncultured Ectothiorhodospiraceae bacterium, assembly GCA_964625925.1. Taxonomy (GTDB): domain Bacteria; phylum Pseudomonadota; class Gammaproteobacteria; order XJ16; family Halofilaceae; genus Halofilum. The sequence goes on from CAZVBX010000023.1 coordinate 27,187, forward strand.
GACCGCATGCGGGCGAATCCCGATCTCGGCGCGGCATCCGGCGGCTATCAGTTCACCGCCACGGACGCCGGCGGCGGTGGCGGCGCGCCCGCGGACTGCGACGAGACCGCCTGTACGCCCAGCCAGCTCGCGCAACACGACGTCCAGCAGTGGCTCAATGAGGTCCTGCCGCAAGTGGGACCCGGTGCCAGTGCGAGCGTCGCGCTCGCCGATGGTATCTACACCGTCACCGTCAACTGGTCCGACATCGCCGAGCGCGACGGCAATGACGACCCCGCGCAGCGCTCCCTGGTCACCGAGGTGCGACTGTGAAGGCTAATCCCTTGCGCAGTCGGCGCGGCTTCACGCTGGTGGAGATCATGGTCGCCATGGCGATCGGCCTGGTCATCACCGCCGGCGCCGCGGCCCTGTTCATCGGCAACCGGCAGACCTACGACATGGCCGAGGCCGTATCGCGCATACAGGAGACCGGCCGCTTCGCGATCGGCGAGATCGCGGACGACCTGCGCATGGCCGGTCATCTCGGCTGCGCCCGGCCGGCGCAGGTGACGGTCACCTCGGTCGGCGCGGGGCTCAATGCGGCCACATTGGACCAGCCGGTCACCTACGACACAACGGAACGCGAGTTGACGATCCCTTACGCCGAGGGCGCCAGCGCGCCCCTGGTCGCCGACATGGACACGCCGGGGGACACCGTCGACATCGATGCCAACGACGATGACGCCACACTGCAGGCCGGCGACCGCGCGCTCATCGCCAACTGCACGCGCGCCGACATCTTCAGCGTCACCGGCGTCGCGACCGCCAATGGCGGTGCCGACCTGCAGTTGTCCCATGCCGCGACCGACGACGACGACAACACCGTCAACGCGAACGCCAACCTGAGTGAGGACTACGAGGTCGGCGACGGGACCCCGCCGCGCGTGCGCGCGTTCCGCGTGCACGAATACGGCGTGGCCGACTCGTCCGCGACCAACGGCGCCGGCGACACCATCAGCGTGCTCACGCTCAACGGCAGCACCCTGATCCGCGGCGTCGAGCGCATGGAGGTTCGCTTCGGCGAATGCAGCGATACCGGGCAGATCGGCTACTCGGCCTGGGGCGGCGTCGCCGATCCGTCGCGCATCGTGTCGGTCCGGGTCGGGCTGCTGCTGCGCAGCGAGCAGCGGGTACTCGAACAGGCGGATAGCGAGAGCTACGAAGTCGCGGGCGTGACCGTCGACCCGCCCGGCGCGGGCAACGGCAACGCCGAGCACGCCGGCGATCGACGGCTGCGCCAGGCGTTCTCGACCACGGTGAGCCTGCGCAACGAACGGGCGGGGGAATGCTGATGATGCGGATGACGGGCATGAGTGGTGGACGTCGCGATCAACGCGGCGCCGCATTGATCACCAGCCTTGTCCTGCTGCTGGTGATGACGCTGCTCGCCACCACCACGATCCGCAATGCGACGCTGGAAGAACGGATGGCCGCCAACTCCGCGTTTCGCCAGCAGGCCTTCCAGGCGGCCGAGAGCGCCGGCTCCGAAGCCTTTGGCTCCGACCGGTCCACGTACGCCGCGGCCATGCTCCCGGCGACCGCCAGCAGCGGCGCCTACGAGGTCGACGCCGGCCTCAGCGGGTTCGGCGATTCGTCCGATCTCGAAGGCTCAGCGACGATCCGCTACCTGCGCCTGGACGGCACGCCTCCTTGCGGCGAGAGCTCGATGGGGGAAGGGGCCGGGATGGCGCTGCAATACTTCGAGATCGACGCCGATGGTGGCGTGACCAAGGGCGGCGACGACATCGCGAACGCTGCGCTGACCGAGGGTGTGGCCATCTGCGGTCCGGCGGGGTGAACCAGTGCCGACGAGGCGAGGTGTACCGATCATGAGACTGACCCACAAACGCTGCATGGCCGCGGCCGCCCTGTTGTCGCTGCTGACCGTCCCGACCACCGCATTCGGGATGCGGATCGTCGAGAAGGCGATCGAAGGCGCCGAGCTGCATATCGATCCCGGCCCGCCGGCGCGGGTGCGTGCGCTCGGCTGCTCTAGTTGCCCGCGCACCTTCCGGCTCGCCGAGGACTACCGGCTGAAGGTCGGCGGCCAACTGATCCCGCGCGAGGAATGGCACGCCCATCAAGGCGAGGTCGGTACGCTCATCTACAACGTCGAATCCGGGCGCGCCGTGCGCCTGCTCTGGTGAGGCTCGCCGTGACGGGGACAACGATGCACAAGCTACTTCCGATTGCGGCCGCCGCGATCCTTGTCGCCTTCGCCGGCGCCCCGGCGCTCGCCGACGACACCGAGATCTACGTGGGCCAGAGCGCCGACGGGCAAAACAGTCGCGACCCGAATGTCCTGTTCATCGTCGACACCTCGGGGAGTATGGACTCGATGGTCGAGATCGAACGGCGGCCGTACGATCCATCCAAAGACTACGATGACGAGTGCGTGGCGGACGATGCCGGGGCGAACGACAATATCTACTGGAACGAGGCGATCTGGGATACCAAAGGCACCTGGCAAAGTCATGATGACGAATGGACGGTCGTACCCCCCTGCGACGACGATCAATGGGTCAACGCGGATGCCATGCTGCTGCAGGACGTGAACGACGGGGTGGCCTCGCAATCCGGCATGGCGATCGCCCGCGCCGGCCGCTATGAGCAGACGACCCGCGAGGTGTGCGTCGATCGCTGGTTTGGCAACTGCTTTGAATGGGAGGAACAGCAGGTATGGGAAGCGAGTCATCTGCAGGCCGGCAACCACACTGATGACGTGAATTATCGCGATACCGATCACGGCGAAGAAGAGGAGGTCTACGGTTTCTTCTCGGCCAACTACGTGAATTGGTTCCACGCGACGGGCGGCGGCACGGTCACGGAGGACGAGACCATCCGGATGTCCCGCCTGGAGATCGTCAAGGACATCGCCCTCGATCTGGTCAATAGCATCAGCGGCGTCAACGTCGGCCTGATGCGCTTCGATAACGACGACTACGAGGGAGGCTTCGTCGATATCGAGGTCGGTCCCATGTCGCAGACCCGCGAGGACCTCTTTACCGCGGTGCTATCCGGCGATGCTGACTATGGCGGCGATCCCAACGTCTCCTGCGAAGCCGGCCAAGGCAAGCATGGCTATTGCCCCGGCGGCAGCACGCCGCTATCGGAAACCCTCTACGAGGCGACCCGCTACCTGCGCGGGGAGGGGCAGGTGTACGGCGACGAGTCCTCGCCGCGGGAAAGCACGGCGTCATCGCTCAGCGGCGGCAGCTACGATTCGCCGGTCGATTACTCCTGCCAGAAGAATCACATCGTCTACCTGACCGACGGCGAGCCGCAACGCGACAGCGGGGCCGATGACGAGATCGGGAGTCTGACCGGGAACTCCTGCGGCGGGTATGGCGACAATAACGGTAACTGCCTGGACGAGTTGGCTCAGTTCCTCTACGAGGAGGATCAGCGCCCGGACGACGTGCCGGGCGTGAATCGCGTCAACACGCATACGGTGGGATTCTTCACCGACCAGGAGCTGCTGGACGACGCCGCGCGCAAGGGCCACGGCGAATATTACACCGCGGATAACTATGGGGACCTCAAGACGGCCCTGACCACGCTGTTCACCAATATCATCTCGAGCACCAGCCTGTTCACCGCGCCTGCGGTCTCGGTCAACGCGTTCAACCGGCTCGAGCACTTGAACCAGGTCTATTTCGCCCTGTTCCGGCCCGGCGACCGCGCCGTGTGGGACGGCAACGTCAAGCGTTACGAATTGAAGGACGGGCAGTTGGTGGGCGCCAATGATGCCCCGGCGATCGACGAGGCCACCGGCGAGTTCGCCAAGAGCGCGCAAAGCTTCTGGAGCGACGTCGTCGACGGCAATGACGTCATGCTCGGCGGGGCCGCGAACGAGCTCCCCGCGCCGGATACCCGCGTGACCTACACCGACATCGACGGCGACGCCGCTATGGAGTCCCTGCACGAGGACACCGACGGAATCACCGCCGAGATGCTGAGTCCCGACCCGGACGACCCGATCTCGGCCGGAGACCGTGAGACGTACCTGAAGTGGATCCGCGGGGTCGACGTCGACGACGAGGACGGCGACGGCGATACCACGGACAGCCGTAACTGGATGGGCGACCCGCTCCACTCGCGCCCGACGCTCGTGACCTACGGCAGCAGTGAGTCCGATCCGCAGCTCACGATGTTCGTCATGACCAACGAGGGGTACCTGCACGCGATCGACACCGAGGACGGCAGCGAGCTGTGGGCCTACATGCCCGAGTCGCTGCTGGCGAACATCCCGACGCAGTACGCGAGCCGCCGTGTCGGTCAACGCGAGTACGGCTTGGATGGGCCGCTCACCGCGGCGTCCAACGACGACCGGCTCCATCTCTACTTCGGCATGCGCCGCGGCGGCCGCGATTACTTTGCACTCGACGCAGAGAACCGAACCAGCCCGGAGACGGCGTGGACCATCCGCGGCGGCGAGGGCGACTTCGCGGAGCTGGGCCAGACCTGGTCGCGCCCGATCGCCACGAGCGTCGATATCGGCGGCACGGAGCAAGACGTCCTGATCTTCGCTGGGGGGTACGATCCGGCCCAGGATGAGGCCACCACACGCACCGCGGATTCAATGGGGCGCGCCGTCTTCATCGTCGATGCGAGCGACGGATCCTTGCTCTGGTCCGGCGCCGGCGACGCGGCCGCCGGCGACCACGATGAAACGTTCGCCGCGATGGATTACAGCATCCCCTCCGACATCCGCGTGCTCGACATCGACAACGACGGTCTAGCCGACCAGATGTACGTCGGCGACATGGGCGGGCAGATCTGGCGCTTCGACATCGACAACGGAGCAGCCGCCGACAGCCTGGTCACCGGCGGCGTGATCGCCGATTTGGCCACCGACGCCGAGGCGGGCAACCGGCGCTTTTACTACGCCCCCGACATCGCGCCCATCGAAGGCGAGAGCGGCCAGTGGCTGTCCCTGTCGATCGGCAGCGGGTTTCGCGCCCATCCGCTGGACGAGCGGATCGACGACCGCTTCTACATGCTGCAAATCGAGGACGTGTTCGAGGCCCCCCGCAACGACGCCGATGAAATCGAGTACGAGGAGCGGGACGAGGACGACCTGTACGACGCCACGGAGAACCTCATCGGTGAGGGTGAGGACAAGGAGGCCGAGCTCGACAAGCTGGATGAGGCCGAGGGCTGGTATATCCGCCTGACCAACAGCGGCGAAAAGGTCATGGCGGAGAGCGTGACCTTGGAGGGGCAAGTGGTCTTCACCACCTTCCAGCCGGACGACGGCAGCGCGGAGTCCTGCGGGCCCGGCGCGGGCATCGGCCGGACCTACGTGGTCAATGTCAGCGACGCCACGCCGGTCATGGATCCCGACGACGATGGCAAGACGAAGGAGGACCGCAGCGCCCGCCTCAAGCGCGCGGGCATTCCCCCGTCCCCGACGATCGTGTTCGTGGACGGCGAGCCGAGAGTTCTCGTCGGCCCCGAGATGCCGGTGTCGGACCTCCAGACCAACTTCGACCCGCGGCGGGTCTACTGGAGTGAGCAATGACCGGGGCTGAATCGATTCGCGCGGCCGGCCGCCGCATCGCGCCGCGGACTGACGCCCCGCGTCGTGATCCGCGCGTTACGGCCGGCTTCAGCCTGATCGAGCTGATGATCGCGGTGCTGATCCTCGGGATACTCGCTACCATCGCGTATCCGAACTATACCGCCTATGTCGACGCCGGCCGGCGGACGGACGGCCAGTCGGCCTTGCTCGATGCGGCTCAGCGGCTGGAACGCTGTTACTCCAGCGAGATGAGCTACTCCACGGGCAATTGCGGGACGCTCGTCAGCAATCTCAACGGGGCGACGTCGGAACAGGGCTTCTACACCCTGTCGGTCACCGCGGGCACCACGAGCTACACCCTCAAGGCGGCGCCCCAGGGCGTCCACGCGGACGACCGCTGCGGCACGCTCGAACTCGATCAAACGGGGAGCCAAGGCGTAACCGGCGCCGACAGCGGCATTGACGCGGACGACTGCTGGTAACGGCCGCGGGCGTAGCCGGCTCCGGCATACCGCACGTAATAAAGCGCGTCCCCACACCGGTGTAGGTCGGGCTTTAGCCCGACTACGAGGTGTCAGCAGGCCAACCTCGACGGTCGGGCTGAAGCCCGACCTACAACCGCTAGCGCGCTGAATCGGAACAACGCGGCGCGCGGCCGCCAATGACGCCCGCACCGTGCGCTGGATCGCGTCACCGCGTACGCGATGACCGCGAGCCGTGGTGTGCCCCTCCGCGCGGACTATGTCTCGGCGCCGGTTCGTAGGAGCGGCTTCCAGCTGCGAACGAAGCGGGCTGCCGCTTCAAACGTAGACGATTCGCGGGCAAAGCCCGCTCCTACCGAACCACGGCCTGCTGTAACGTATCCATCACCGCCATCGCGCTTGCTTCGCCGGAACTATGACGTTGCGCAATTGAGCCCACTACGCCGACTGGCGCAGTGCGTTGGGCAGGTGAAAGACGACCTTCTCCTCGATCCCCGACTTGGCCTGCCGGGCGTGGCCGCCGGCGGCTTCGAGCCGCTCGATGACCTCCTGCACGAGCGACTCGGGTGCGGACGCGCCGGCGGTCACGCCGACGTAGTCACAGCCGGCGAGCCATTCGTCACGAATCTCGCCCGCGTCGTTGATCAGGTGCGCCGGGGTGCCGAGCTTCTCGGCGAGCTCGCGCAGGCGGTTCGAGTTCGAGCTGTTCTGCGCGCC
>CAZVBX010000024.1:0-33516 GCA_964625925.1 uncultured Ectothiorhodospiraceae bacterium
TCGGTGTACATCCGCCAGCTCGAGAACTTCGCCGGCACGATGAACTTCGTGATCTTCCCGATGTTCTTCGTCTCGCCCGCGCTCTATCCGTTGTGGCGCCTGCAGGAATCGGGGGCCGAGCTGGTGTATCAGGCGGCGCGGCTCAACCCGTTCACCCATGCGGTCGATCTCGTTCGCTTCGCCATGTACGGCGAGATCCACCTGCTCGCGACGTCCGTCGTTACCGGTTGGCTGATGGTCTGCTATGCGCTGGCGGTGCTCGGGTACGATCCGCAGCGGGGCTTGATCCGCCTGCGCCGGCCCGCCGCCTGAAGCGCGGAACGGAACCGGGGACCCGGGGGCGTTGCAACCGCGAGACATAGCGCAACATCCCTGACACGTCCGCCGGCACGATGCACACCCCCGATGCCGCTGCTAACCGGCCCCGAAAGCCCCGGATCCGCCTGGGAATGCGGCTCGTGCGGTGGCTCGTCCGGCCGATCCTCGGCGTGGCACAGCACTTGCCACTCTCCTACCTACCATGGTCCAAATAAGGGGAGAGAATCATGGCGGAAGACTTCGTTGCTCGCGGGGGCTGCCGGTGCGTAGACAACCCGGTTCGCTACGAATACACCAGCCGACCGGTGGAGACCCACTACTGCTGCTGCACCGACTGCACCGACGTGTGCGGTGGTGCCCTCGCCCTCATCTCGGTGGTCGACAAGAACGACTTCCGGGTCACCCAAGGGGCGGAAAAGATCAAGGTGTTCGACACCAAGGCAACGGCGCATCGGTCGTTCTGCCGGGATTGTGGCTGCCACATGTTCCTCAACGTGGATCCCTTTCCCGACTTCGTACTAGTCCATGTGCCGACCCTGGATCGCGAATACCACCCCGGCACCGAGCCGGACCGGTGGGTCTTCGTCGACTCGAAGCACGAGATGCTCATGCTTCCGGAGGATGGCCTGCCGAAGCACGCCGGCTGGGTCGCGGCTGGCTGACCGCACGATCGTCGGGCCGGACCCCCGGTCCGGGCCGCCGCGCCATCGCACAAAACTGGAAAGGAGTGCAACGGGAAGGTTCGAGCCGCACTTGCCACGGGCGCAGGCGAGCCCCTCAGCATCGAGACCATCGACCTCGAAGGTCCGAAATCGGGTGAGGTCTTGGTCGAGCTCAAGGCCACGGGCGTGTGCCATACCGACGAGTTCACCCTTTCCGGCGCCGACCCCGAGGGCCTCTTTCCCGCCATCCTCGGCCACGAAGGGGCCGGCATCGTCGCCGAGGTCGGCCGCGACGTGAAGAGCCTCCAACCGGGCGATCACGTCGTTCCGCTGTACGTGCCCGAATGCCGCGAGTGCGAGCTGTGCACCAGCGGCAAGACGAACCTGTGCAGCGCCATCCGCACCACGCAGGGCGCCGGTGTCATGCCCGACGGCACCAGCCGTATCTCGCTGGGCAATGAGTCCGTTCATCACTACATGGGCACATCGACGTTCGCCGAGTACACGGTGGTGCCCGAGATCGCGCTAGCCAAGATCCGCTCGGACGCACCGTTCGACAAGGTCTGCTATGTCGGCTGCGGCGTCACCACCGGCATCGGCGCGGTGATCAACACCGCCGGCGTACGGCCCGGTGACAACGTCGTCGTGTTCGGCCTCGGCGGTATCGGGCTCAACGTCATCCAGGGTGCCCGGCTTTCGGGCGCGGACATGATCGTCGGCGTCGACATCAATCCGGCGCGCCGCGAGATCGCCGAAAAGTTCGGCATGACGCACTTCGTCAATCCGAACGAGGCGGAACAGGAACTCGTGCCACACCTGGTGGACCTGACCGGCGGCGGCGCGGACTACAGTTTCGAGTGCGTCGGCAATGTCGACCTGATGCGCCAGGCGCTGGAATGCTGCCACAAGGGCTGGGGAACGTCGGTGATCATCGGCGTCGCCGGCGCCGGCGAGGAGATCCGCACCCGTCCGGTGCAGCTCGTGACCGGGCGTAACTGGAAAGGCACGGCCTTCGGCGGCGCCAAGGGGCGCACACAGGTCCCGCAGATCGTCGACTGGTACATGGAGGGCAAGATCAACATCGACGATCTGATCACGCACACGATGCCGCTCGAGCGCATCAACGACGCCTTCGACCTCATGCGCGAAGGGCAGTCGATTCGGAGCGTGGTGACGTTCTGATCGGCGCGGGCATGCGGGCGCGGTCCGGTGCGCGATGGCGCCTCGGACCGCGCCCGACCGGTCCGGACGATCCGACGCTCAGACGTAGTCTTCGCGTCGACGCGTGTACTCGATGCCGTGCGCCTTCATCTTGCGGTAGACGGTGTTGCGGCTCACGCCGAGGCAAATGGCCGTCGCGGTGATGTTCCAGCGATTGCGCTCGAGCTCGTGCAGCAGCGTCTCGCGTTCTGCGGAGACGAGCGGATTGGCCGACGCGCTGTCGTCGCGAGCGCCGTTTTCCCCATCCCCCGGCGGCGCTATCATCGACCGCTCAGTGCCGACGCCCTCGCCCGCATCGCGGGTGTAGCGTCCGTCCTCGAGGATCTCCGGCGACAAGTCGGCCAGCTGCACCACGGAGCCGTCACACAGCGCGAGCGTCGTGCGAATGCAATTCCTCAGCTGGCGGATATTGCCGGGCCAGGGGTAATCCATCATCCGGGCGAACGCGTCGGCGTCGATCACCACCTCCTCTCCGGGGGGGCATTCCTCGCCCAGCACCGACCGGATGATCATCTCCCGGTCGTGGCGATGCCGAAGCGCCGGCAGGGTCAGCGCGACGCCGTTGAGGCGATAGTAGAGATCCTCGCGGAACAGCCCTTGGGCCACCATGCTCGGGAGGTCCCGGTGCGTCGCGCTGATGACGTGCAAATCCACCGGCACCGGGGTCTCGCTGCCGAGCGGCAACAGCTCTTCCTGCTCGAGGACGCGCAGCAGCCGGGTTTGCAGCTCGGGCGGCATGTCGCCGATCTCGTCCAGGAAAAGCGTGCCGCCGCTCGACTGCTGGATCTTGCCGCGCATGCCGTCGCGCCGCGCGCCGGTGAACGCGCCCGAGCTGTATCCGAACAGCTCGCTCTCGATCAGCGATTCGGGAATGGAGGCGCAATTGACGGCGACGAAGGGTCCGTCGGAGCGCTGGCTCGCGGCGTGCATCGCCCGTGCGAACGCCTCCTTGCCCGTGCCGGTCTCGCCGTAGAGCAAGGCGGACACGTTCCGGTCGACCAGTCGTTCCGCACAGCGCACGTTGTACGCCATGCGCGAGTCGCCGCCGCTCATCAGCCCGCGCAGGGTGTAGGTCGAGGCCGTCGGGGTCGGCCGCACCGGCCGGACGGCGCCGCGCTGCGACGAGGCGCGGGCACGTCCGCGTCTGGACGCGGTCGTGGGGCCGCGCAGCGTGGCGAAGTAGCGCTTGCCGCCGTGCAGCTCGCGCACCGGCCACACGGATGGGTCCGAGCGCCCGCCGCCCTGCGAGAACAGGCTTTCCGGCAGGTCGAACAGTGAATTCACCGACTGCCCGATGAGCTCGGCACGCGAGTCCACGCCCAGTTGCGTGACCGCGCTCTGGTTCACCCCGGCGACACAGCCGTCCTCATCGACCGCGAGCATGCCCTCGGTCAGCAGGCCGACGAATTCCGGGCGCACATGGAAGCGCAGCACCCATCCATCGCGGAAGGTCCGGAGGAGACCGCAGTTCTCGATCAGGCGCGCGGACATGTTGACCAGCGCAACCGTATGGTGCTGGTGCTGGCGCGTGTCCTTGGAGCGAACCGACGAGGCGTCGAGCACGCCGAGGAGCTCGCCCTTGGGATCGAAGATCGGCGAGGCCGAGCACGACAGTGCGATATTGCAGGTGAGGAAGTGCTCGCCCCGGTGCACGGTCACCGGCGTTTGCTCGTGGACGCAGGTGCCCATGCCGTTCGTGCCGGCGCAGTCCTCGCTCCAGCGCGATCCGGGCCACAAGCCGGCTCGAGCGAACTCCTCATCCAGCGTGGGATCTCCGATGCGCTCCATGATGGTCGCGGTCGCATCGGTCAGCAGGACCGCGTAGCCGGACTCCGAGGTCTGCTGATACAGGTTCTCCATCTCCGAGCGGGCGATCTCGAAGACATCCCCAAGGCGCTGCCGCCGCTCCCGCAGCTCGCCCTGATCGAGCACGACCTCGATCGTACGGTCGCTGGGCTCGAGCGCGTGATCTTTCAGGCAGCGAACCCACGAATCCAATACCACCGAGGTCAGCCCGAGATCCCCGGCGCTTTCGCGCGTTTGCTGAGCGCGGCTTACGGCATCGACAACTTCCGAGGCATGACTCTTTGCGCTCCCCATCGCGTCGCCCCTCCGACTTCTTTCCTGCTGGATTTTGTCGGTCGATCGGGTGCCTTCCCCCCGCCGGGCGGGATCAGCCGACTCCTCGTTGTTTTCTCGATTATGGCTCGGGGTCGCGCACTTGGCGACCCTTCGCTCGGGCGCCGCACCGCGAAGGCCCGCCCGGCGGGCGGGCCAGCGGTCGGCGGCCACCTTGAATTACCGTACGCTCCGAGCGCTTCCATGCCCACCCCGGCGCCGAGAGCCGGCTCACAATGCGCACTATTGGCCGGACTCGCGCTCGACTTGGACGAGCCTCAGCGTCTCCGCAAATGCCGGCTCGCCGCTGCCGTCGCCCGACTGCACGCGGGCCGTGAGCTCGTATACGCGCCCGGGAACCGCGTCCGACAGCACGACGACGTACCGCATCTGGGCATAGACCCCCATTTGCCCACGGCGGGGATCGTCGCGGTAGGGGGCGATCCGAATCCGTCGGCCTTCCACCGATTGCCCGCGGTAGTCGAACCGGGTGCGCTCGACGTTGGCGGCATCCTGTAGCGCCCTTTTGATCGCCTTTTGGAAGTAGCGCCAGTTGCCCCCCGTACGCCGCTCCATCTCGACCACTTCCCGCTGGAGAAAAACCTTGATGACGGGATTGCCGGTCGCCGAGGACACGGGCGGCACCGGCCGCTCGCGCTCGCCGGCGAGATAGTCGAACTCCACATGCCAGTTGGGCGCATCCGGATTGGGCCGCACGTGGAGCACGACCTCGTCGGTGAACGCCTCCTCTTGCTCGGAGCCGGAGGATTCGAGCCGATAGCGCAGCTGCGCGGGCGCCTCCAGGCCGCGGAGGTGCGAGCTTTCGAACAGCAGGGCGTTCGCCTCGGAGAGATCGGCGCCGTCGTCTGCAGCAGCCGGCGGCACGCACAAGATCACGGCGAAGGTCGCCAGCAATGCCGCGATGGGCCCTGCCCGCTCCGGGGTGCTCGATCGGGCTGCGGCGGCCATCATCGTGCCACCGCCTCGATCGGCGCACCGCCGGCGTCCACCCGCGGCACGCTGTACTCGCGCAGGATCCGGTCGATTTCCTCGCGGTTGTCCTCGATCAACGCCTGGACTTCCTCGTACCACTCGTCGTCAGAGTAGCGCACGCCCATCGAAATCCCGAAGTGATACCCGCGCTCGGGTCCGGAGTCGATCCGCAGCAAGCGAAGATCGGGCTGCTCGCAGCCTTCGCAATCGCCGTACTGCGCCGCGAAATAGCCGCCGATCGGTCCCCAGACGACCATCATGTCGAGATCCCCGCCGGCGAGATCGTCCCGGATGATGCTGCCGGGCGTGACCTCGGCGCTGCCGCTTTGATGCTTGTAGGAGACGAGCTGATCGGAGAGGCCGTGCTGGAGGAACTCTTGCGCGACCGGACTGCCCGAGAAGATGCCGATGCGCAGCCCATCGCGGCGTTCTTCCGGAAGCGCAAGGATATCGTCGAAGCTCTCGACGCCCTCCAACACGCCATCGGGGCGATAGACCACCGAATAGGTCGAGTAGTAGTAGGGCTCGGTCGTCTGGCCCGCTTCGAGGCCCGATGTAATCCCCACGATCAGATCGCACAGGTGGCGGCCCTTCTCCTGGTCGTACTCACCGAGCGTGTTGCGCGCGAAACCCATCTGCATGGGATACCAGGTGTATTCCACCGAGGCACCGAGATCGTCTGCGAACACCTCCGCAATGCGGTTCTCGAAGCCCTCGCCGGCACGGTTGGAGAAAGGCAGGTTGTCCGGCGCCGCGCAGATACGAAGCGTGCTGCGCTCCTCGTCGGCGAACGCGCCCCCGGCGCAAGCGGCCGACAGCAGGATGGCTAGGGCCCAGCGCGCTGCCACGCCCGTCGTTGGATGGCATGCATTCATGGCGTCACTCCGCGGCCGCGCATCGGCGGCCGACTAATCCCAGTTGGACGGCCGGTCCGACCCCGATTCTTCTTCCTCCTGCGCCAGCTTGTCCGGGCGCCCGACGGACAGCGCGCCGTCCGTGCGCGCCTGCAGATACGCCCAGACGTTCTCGGTCCGCGACATCACGTTCGGGTTCTCTCCCCAGGGGGGCATCACGCCCATGGGACCGGATGTGCCGTCCCGCACGATCGCTTCGAACTGCTCGTATGTCATGTTCTTGCGCTCGATCCGCTGCGTCAGATCCGGCGCCAGCGAGCTGCCCGTGCCCCCAGCGCCGTGGCAGCGCGCGCAATTGCCGTTATAGGTGCGCCAGCCAACGTAGGTATCCGTGCCTACCCGGCAGTTGTCGTCATCGTCGCATTCGATCGTGTACGGCTGCTCCGAACCCGATCCTGCGGCCGTAGCCACCCCGGAGATCAACAAGCTTGCGAGGACGAAGCTCGGGGCCAGCAGGCCCCCGAGTAGTTTGCTCGTCTTGATCATCGAGCTGCTCCAATCGAGTTCCGTTGAGTTGTTGGCTTGTTCGTCGGTCTGCGGCCGCATGTCCCGCCGCTCCGGGCCAGGATGCATGACGCGTACCAGCGCCCCGTCGCGCCAGGACGTTGCTCGCCAGCGCCCCATGCCGGCGACTTCGTCTGCCGACGCCGCATTCGGATGCCCCGCCCGCGTGACAAACTGTCACACGCACGAAATCCGGGGGCGGGGCCCGTGAGACGTCGAGCCGCGGGCGGGCCGCCCTTGCGCTGAGCGCAATCGAAAAACGCCGGCGCTCGTCGGAACGAGCGCCGGCGCGAGATCACGATCGAGCGAACGGCTTACCGGGTGGCGGTCTGCACCGACTCCGGCAAACCGAAGACCGTGAGGACGCCGCCGAGCTGGGTGTGATCGGACAGCCCCTGGAAGGCGCCCACGGCGCCGAGTCCAGCCTCGGGCTCTTCCAGGCCTGCGGCCATGCCGATGCCGGCCCAACCGCCGATGCCGGAGTAGACCGCCACGTACTGGTCGCCCTCGTGCGTGAACGTGTTGACGTTCCCGATGATGCCGGACGGGGTCTTGAACTCGTACAGGAGCTCGCCCGTCTCGGCATTGACGGCGCGCAGGTAGCCCTCGAGCGAACCATAGAACACGACGTTACCCGCGGTCGCGAGCGCTCCGCTCCACACCGCGAAGGGCTCATCCCGGGACCAGGCGGGCTCGCCCGTGGTCGCATCCCAGGCCACGAACCGGCCCATGTGCTCCTCCTCGATCCGATTCACCGCGTACGGCTCGTCGACCGGAGGCGCCGGATACATCAGCACGTTGGCCCCGACGTAGGGCTGGCCTGCCGTGTACTCGACGCTGTACGGCTCGTAGTCCATGCACAAGTGGTTCGTCGGCACGTAGAAGAGCCCGGTCTTGGGCGAGAAGGCCGCCGGCTGCTGGTCCTTGAACCCGAGCGCGGCCGGGCAGATGCCCTGGACGTTCGTGTTCGGTCCAGCGGCCTGCGTGCTGTACGCGCGCACGACCTCGGGGCGGTTCTCGTCGTTGATCCCCTCGGCCCAATTGAGCGTGGGGTCGTACTCTTCCGCGACGAGCAGCTCGCCGGTCTCGCGATTCTGCGTGTACGCGTAGCCGTTGCGGTCGAAGTGGACGAGCAGCGGCTGCATCTCGCCGTTCACTTCCTGATCGACCAGGATCTTCTCGTTGACGCCGTCATAGTCCCACTCGTCGTGCGGCGTCATCTGATAGGCCCATTCGGCCATGCCCGTGTCGGGATCGCGGGCGAAGGTCGTCATGGACCACTTGTTGTCGCCGGGACGCTGGTTCGGGTTCCAGGTACCCGGATTGCCGGTCCCGTAGTAGATCAGATCGAGCTCCGGATCGTAGGTGAACCAGCCCCAGGTCGTGCCGCCGCCGACTTTCCACTGATCGCCTTCCCAGGTCTCGAGGCTCGAGTTCTCGCCGACCGGCTCGCCGGTCGCCGCGTTAATGGTTTCCTGCGGGTTCACGAGCATGGACTCGTCCGGGCCCGTGCTGTAGGCGCGCCATTCACGCTCGCCCGTCTCGACATTGTAGGCGGTCAGATGGCCGCGGACACCGAACTCACCGCCGCTGATGCCCGTGATGACCTTGTCCTTCACCACCAGCGGGGCATTGGTCGCCGTTTCCGCCTTGCTCGGATCGCCGTTCTTGGCTTCCCAGACGAGTTCGCCGCTTTCGGCGTCGAGTGCGATCAGCGTGGTATCCGCTTGCTGCAGGAAGATCTTGCCGTCGCCATAGGCGAGTCCGCGATTGACCGTATCGCAGCACATCACGCCGACGACATCCTCATTCTGCTCGGGCTCATAACGCCACTTGATCGATCGGTCGCCCAGATTCAAGGCCACGACCTTGTTGGGGAACGGCGTATTGATATACATCGTGTCCCCGACGACGAGCGGCCCGCCTTCGTGCCCGCGTAGAACGCCGGTCGAGAAGGTCCATACCGGCTGCAGGCTGTCCGCGTTATCGGCGGTGATCTGGTCGAGCTCGCTGTAGCGCGTGCCCGCGTAATCACCCCCCCACATGACCCACTGGTTGGGGTCTTCCTGCAGGTCCAGCAGCTGATCATTCGCCGAACTGGAACCGCTGACGACCAAGGCTCCTGAAGCCAGCGCAAGCGTGACTCCCGCGAGCCGCCTCGTGACAATCGTTCCTAACATGGTAGCTCTCCCCTCTTGCAATGACGCCGCGAAACGACGCGCAAAGGCCTTCGCTTGTCGGATCTTTGTCCGCGAACGCCTTTGCAGGACCTGCCTTCCATCCCCACGGCGCCCTAGGACGGGTGGTCGGCATGCGGGACCGCCGGCATGCGGCGGCATTCCACAAGTCCTTGCGCTCTCCGAGCATCGCCCGTGCCAACTCTGCGAGTGCCGCGATTTGCGAGGTTTCACAGGGGTTACGGCGCATGCGCCGTATCTCCGCCGTGACACCGCGGAGACACCGGTGCATCAGAAAAGGGACACGGCGCTTTGCCGCCACGGGCGATCGATGGGGAGGTGCCGGCGCGCCGGCAACGGTGGGTCGGCGGGGCCGCCCAGGGTAACCGGTCCGAACGGACCGGCTACCCGGACAGCCAGCCTGGCGCGGCGAGGTTACTCGTCTACGGGGGCAAAACAGCGGCGCTCGGCACGCCGGTCGAGTTCGTCTAAGTCCTCGCGCAGATCCTCGGCGAACTCGGTCTCGCGCAGCACGCCTCCGCGTTCGCCGGCCAGCGATTCACCCCGCTTGGCCGTATCGAACGCGACGAACTCGTCGTGGTCGAGCTCGGCGGCGATGACGTCGAACTTGCAGGAGCAGTTGTATAGCTCGCCCCAACTCTGCCCCTCGCGCTTCGCCATGCATTCTTGGACGTACCGCACGACCTCGTGGGTCGGGTAACCCTCGCGCTCGGCGAATGCGGGCCCGTTGACCGCTGCACCGAGCACGACCGCACACAGCAATGGAATGAGTCTCATCCTGGGCTTCCTTTATGTGGCCTTCGACCTAGTCCGCCGACGCATCCCGGACGGGCCGGAAATGGGTCGGCTAACCCGTTCATGGGACGCAATGGGCATGCCAGCAGAGGCACTCGGCGCCGGCCGGAGCGCCCGCCCGGCGGGGACAATGGAGGCGTATCGAGCGCGCCGGTGGCGGCGACTCCGCGCGCGTTCAGCGGAAGATGCGGATGAAGTGGAGGCTAGGGCCGGAATCGAACCGACGTAAACGGCTTTGCAGGCCGCCGCATGACCACTCTGCCACCTAGCCGATGAGCAGCGGATCGCCGACCGCGAGGGTAGGCGATGGCTCGCCGCATGGCGAGCCCCGAAATGAAAAAACCCCGGTCCGATCGATACGACCGAGGTTTCCAGGGATCTGGAGCGGGAAACGAGATTCGAACTCGCGACCCCAACCTTGGCAAGGTTGTGCTCTACCACTGAGCTATTCCCGCTCGGCAGCGCCTATTCTAGTCAGCGCCGGTTCACTGTCAAGGGTCGCGCCCGGCCTCGGAGGGCACGGCCGTTGCGCTGGCCCGCAGATACTCGATCATCGAGTACAGCGTCAACAACGCCGCAATATACAGCAGGACCATGCCGACCGTGAACGTCGGCAGCTCCAGGATGGGCTCCTGATACAGCATGAGCAATAGCGCCACCAGTTGCGCAATGGTCTTGAACTTGCCTAGCGCGTTCACGGCCACCAGCGCGCGCTGACCGCTCTCGGCCATCCACTCGCGCAGCGCCGAGACCACGATCTCGCGGCCGATGATCACCATGGCTGGCAGGGTCATCCACAGCTCGGGATTGCTCTGCACCAGCATCACCAGGACGATCGCGACCATGACCTTGTCGGCCACCGGGTCGAGGAACGCGCCGAAGGCCGACTGCTGGTTGAGCCGGCGCGCGAGATAGCCGTCGAGCCAATCGGTGAGCGCGCCCAGCAGGAACACGAACGCGGCCGCCGGCCGTGACCACTCGAACGGAATGTAGAACATCAGGACCAGGATCGGGATCAGCGCGATCCGAGCGAACGTGAGCACCGTCGGCAGCGTCATTTTCATTCGGCCCCTCCCGCGGTGCCGTGGGTCGCGTCGTAGACGGAGCGCGCCAGCTTCTTGCTGATGCCGGGAACGGCGGCCAAGTCCTCGACGCCGGCCCGGCGCACGCCCTGCAGCCCGCCGAAATGCTTGAGTAGCTGGCTGCGCCGTTTGGGCCCGAGGCCCGGAATGTCCTCGAGCACGGAGCGGTTGCGGGCCTTGGCGCGCGCCCCGCGATGCCCGCTGATGGCGAAGCGATGGGCCTCGTCGCGGATCTGCTGGATCAGGTGCAGCCCGGGCGTGTCGTCGGCCAAGTGCTGCTCGTTGAGCGGATCGCCGACGTACAGCGTCTCCATGCCCGGCTTGCGCTCGGGGCCCTTGGCGATGCCGACCAGCAGCACCTCTTCGCCGGCGACGCCGAGTTCATCCATGATCGCACGAACCTGGGTGAGTTGGCCCTTGCCGCCGTCGATGAAAACCACGTCGGGAAAGCGCCGCTCCTCGCGCTGCAGACGCGCGTAGCGCCGCTCGGCGGCCTGGCGCATGGCGGCGTAGTCGTCGCCGGGCTCGATGTCGTTGATATTGAAGCGACGGTACTCGTTCTTGACCGCCCCTTCGCTATCGAAGACGACGCAGGAGGCGACCGTCGCCTCGCCCCGGGTGTGACTGATGTCGAAGCACTCCATGCGCTCCGGTGCGCGCTCCAGCCCGAGAATCGAGGACAGTGATGCGATGCGTGCGGCCATGCCGCTTTTCGACGCCAGACGCCCCGCGAGCGCATCGGCGGCGTTCGCCTGCGCCATGTCCATCCAGCGGCGGCGCTCGCCGCGCAGGCGCCAGGATAGCCCTACCTTGTGGCCGGTGCGCTCGCGCAGCGCCTCGGCGAGCACGCCGGCGTCCGGCGGCTCGTGCGACAGCAGGATCTCCGCCGGCACCTCGTGCTCGAGGTAGAACTGGGTCAGGAAGGCGTATAGCAGGTCGCGCTCGTCGCTGCCGGCCGGCGTGTTGGGATAGAACGCGCGATTGCCCAGATTGCGCCCGCCTCGCACGAAGAAGATCTGGACGCAGCCCTGGCCATCTTTGATGCGGCAGGCGACGACATCGAGGTCGCCGCGCTCGCCCGAGATCGCCTGGCGCTCGCGAATGCGGCGCAGGTCCTGGATGCGGTCGCGGTAGCGCGCCGCCGCCTCGAAGTCGTGGCGGTTCGACGCGTCCTCCATCTGCGCCACCATGTGCTCGACCACCTGGGTATCGCGCCCCTCCAGGAACAGCCGCGCGTACTCGACATCGCGCGCGTAGTCCTCCCGGCTGACGAAACCGACGCAGGGGGCGGTGCAGCGATCGATCTGATACTGCAGGCAGGGGCGCGTCCGGTTGCTGAAGTACGAGTCGGTGCACTGGCGCACGCGAAATAGCTTCTGCATCAGGTAGAGCGTGTTGCGCACCGCGCCGGCCGATGGATACGGGCCGAAGTATCGCCCCGGGCCGGTGGTGTCGCCGCGGTGAAACGCCAGCCGCGGGTACTCGTCCTGGGTCGACAGGTAGATGTAGGGGTAGCTCTTGTCGTCGCGCAGGAGGACGTTATAGCGCGGCCGGTGCTCCTTGATCTGGGTATGCTCGAGCAGCAGCGCCTCGGCCTCGGTATGCGTCACCGTCACTTGGATGTCGGCGACGTGCGAGAGCATCACCCGCGTCTTGGGCGAATCGGGATCGCCGCGGAAATAGCTCGTCAGGCGGTTCTTGAGGTTCCCCGCCTTGCCGATGTAGAGCACCGTCCCGGCCGCATCGAGCATGCGATAGACCCCCGGGCGCGTCGTCACGGTCTTGAGAAACGCCTCGGGGTCGAACGCGGCCACGTCCGCTTGCTCCCGGTTGTGGGTGTCGTCCTCGCTCACCGCGTTGCCTACTCGAGTAATGCCAGCGCCTGCTCGAACGCCTGGCGAAACATCTGCGGCGTCAGCCGCCCGGTCTGCGTGTTGTACCGGCTGCAATGGTAGGAATCGACCATCGCCGGTGCGCCCTCGGGACGATGGACGGCCGCATGGGCGAAGGGCCAGCGACTGCGAACCAGGCCGAGCGCACTCAAGGCCGCATCGTGGCCCACCCGGCCGAGCGCCAGAATCACCTGCGGCGGAAAGGCGCGTAACTCGGCGGCCAGATACCCGGTGCAGGTGGCGATCTCCGCAGCCGTCGGCTTGTTCTGCGGGGGCAGGCACTTGACTGCGTTGGAGATCCGGCAGTCGGACAGCACCAGGCCATCGTCGGGTCCATGCGACACGGGCGCAGAGCTCAGGCCGAAGTGATATAGCGTCTCGTATAGCAGGATGCCGGCGTAATCGCCCGTGAACGGGCGGCCGGTGGCGTTGGCGCCATGCTCACCCGGTGCCAGGCCGACCAGCAGCAAACGCGCCTGCGGATCGCCGAACGGCGGCACCGGCCCGCAGTGATACGAGGGGTTACGCGCGCGTACCGCCTCGAGATGCGCACTCAGCCGCGGACAGCTGCGGCAACTCGGGGCGTAGATGCTGCGCGGCCAGGTTGGGGCGTCAGCGGGGGTGCTCACGTACTTCCGATAACCGGGTAATCCTCAGCCTCGGGACGGCTCCGGTGCCAGCGGATCGCCGCGCTTGAGGCAGACGGTGTCGACCAGCCGGAGCTGATCCGCCAGCATAACGGCTGGCCGCGACGTCCCGTTGGAGCACAGGCGCGGGCGTTACTCGGCCGCCGGCACGTCGTCCGGTATGGCGACATTGTACCGGATAGCGAGCCTCAGTAGGTCGGTGAGGCTCTTGACCCCGGTCTTGTGCAGGATGCGCTGGCGATAGGTCGTGACCGTCTTCGGGCTGAGCTGGAGGGACTCGGCGATGGAGCGATTGGCATCGCCGGCGAGCAGCATCAGCGCCACCTGCAGCTCGCGCGGGGTGAGCCGATCGAAGGGGCTGTCCGACTCGCCCTCCATCGCGGCGAGCGCCATCTTCTGGGCCACGTCGCGGCTGATGTAGCGTTCGCCGCGGCGTACGCGCGCGAGTGCCTGTTGCATCTCCTCCAGCGTGCAGCCCTTGGTCAGAAAGCCATCGATACCCACTTCGAGCAGGGCCCGGGGCAGCGGACCTTCGGTGTAGGCGGTGAGAATGATGATGCGGCAGTCGGGATGGATGGAGCGGATCTTGCGCGTGGCCTCGAGACCGCCGATCCCCGGCATATGGATATCGAGCAGGGCGACTTCGGGTTTGTCGGCGCGCACGCGGGCGACGGCCTGCCCGCCGTCATCGACCTCGGCGATCACCCGGCAGCCGAGATCTTCGAGCAGACGCCGGATACCGGTCCGGACGAGCTCATGGTCGTCGGCGATGAGGACGGTTGCCGCCATCTCACCTCCCCGCCCCGACATTGCGCCGGGATCGATGTGTTGTTGTTCGTTAGCAGGCCCTAGTACTCGATCAGCGCCGAGCCCCAGGTGAAGCCGCCGCCAAACGCCTCCAGCAGGAGCGTGTCGCCGCGCTGGATGCGTCCGTCGCGCACCCCGGTATCCAGCGCCAGGGGGATCGATGCGGCCGAGGTGTTGCCGTGCCGATCGACCGTGATGATGACATTCTCCAGGCCGAGATTCAGTTGCCGTGCGGTCGCGGCGATGATCCGGAAATTGGCCTGGTGCGGCACGAGCCAGTCGATCTCGCTCTTATCGAGCCCGTTCTCGGTCAGGGTTTCGTCCACGATGCGCCCGAGCGTGTTCGTCGCCATGCGGAACACCTCGTTGCCCTTCATCTGGACATAGCCTCGTCCGGCATCGGCGTGCTGCGACACGCCCTCGTTCGGGATCTGCAGCAGATCGGCATAGTTGCCGTCGGCATGCAGATGGGTCGAGCGGATACCGGGCGTCTGGGAGGTCTCGAGCACGACCGCCCCGGCCCCGTCGCCGAATAGCACGCAGGTCGTGCGGTCGGTCCAGTCGACCAGGCGCGTGAAGGTCTCCGCGCCGATCACCAAGGCGCAACGCGCGGCCCCGGTGCGGATGAACTTGTCCGCGATGCCGAGCGCATAGACGAAGCCGGTGCAGACGGCCTGCACGTCGAAGGCGGGACAGCCGTGGATGCCCAGCTTGCGCTGCAGCAGGCAGGCGGTCGACGGGAACACCCGATCGGGCGTGGTCGTCGCCACGATGATCAGATCGACATCGCCCGTCTCGCGCCCGGCCGCGTCCAGCGCGGCGCGCGCGGCATGCTCGGCCAGATCGCCGGTGGTCTCGTCGTCGGCTGCGATGTGCCGCTCGCGGATACCGGTGCGCTCGCGGATCCACTCATCGTTGGTCTCGACCAACGCCTCCATGTCGGCGTTGGTCAGGATCCGCTCGGGCAGATAGCTGCCAGTGCCCGTGATCCGCGCGTGCGTCACGCGGAGACCTCCTGCTGCGGCGCGTGCGATTGCAGGTGCTCGGCGATGCGCCGCGGCACGTCCTTGGCGACCTCGAGCACGGCGATGTCGATGGCGTTACCGAATGCGGTCGCGTCGGCGCCGCCATGGCTCTTGATCACGATGCCTTGCAGGCCGAGCAGGCTGGCGCCGTTGTAACGCCGCGGATCGATGCGCTTCTTGAGCCGGCTGAGAATGGGCAACGCGACCGCACCGACCACCCGGTTGTACCAGCTGCGGTTGAACTCCTCGCGCAGATAGTAACCGATCATGCGGGCCACGCCCTCGCTGGTCTTGAGCGACACATTGCCGACGAAGCCGTCGCAGACGATCACGTCGACGGACTCGCCGTAGATCTCGTCGGCCTCAATGTAGCCGATGTAATTGAGATCGGTGTGCCGCAGCAGTCGCCCGGCCTCTTTGACCTGCTCGTTGCCCTTGATCTGCTCCGCGCCCACGTTCAGCAGCCCCACCCGGGGCTCGGCGACGTTGTCCACCGCAGTCGCCAGAATCGAGCCCATGCCGGCGAATTGGGCCAAGTGCTCGGCGGTGCAATCGACGTTGGCGCCAAGATCGAGCATGTGCGTATGACCCTGGCGGGCCGGCAGCGAGCTGATGATGGCCGGGCGGTCGATGCCGGGCAGCGTCTTGAGCACGTAGCGGGCCGTCGCCATGAGCGCGCCGGTGTTGCCGGCGCTCACGCAGGCGTGGGCCGTGCCCTCGTGGACACGATTGATGGCCACGCGCATGGAGGAGTCCTTCTTGAGCCGCAGGGCCTGTGCGGGCTCCTCGTCCATCGCCACCATCTGGCTGGCGTGCTGGATGCTCAGCCGCTCGAGGCGCTCGTCGCGTTGTGGTAGCACCGCTTCCAGCCGCTCGCGGTCGCCCACGAGCGTCAGGTGCAACGTACGGTGCCGCGACAACGCCTCGAGGGCGGCGGGCACGACCACATCAGGGCCGTGATCCCCGCCCATGGCATCGAGCGCGATCGTGATCTCAGTGGGTGCGGTCATTGCCTGCGGTGGTGCCGGGTGACCGGCCCGCGGTGCGCGGGGCGTTAATCCTCGTCGTCCGTCTCGGGGCTCTCGGTGACCTTGCGGCCACGATAGAAGCCCTCCGCCGTGACGTGGTGGCGGCGATGGAGCTCGCCCGTGGTCGGATCGGTCGCCAGCGTGGGCCGCTTCAGTGCGTCATGAGACCGACGCATACCGCGCCGCGAGGGCGTCTTCCGCCCTTTCTGTACCGCCATCGGATCGGCTCTCCGTGTGGTTTCGTGGAAGTCCGGGAGGAAACCCGCTAGGCGTCCGGTTCCAGATCCGCGAACGGCCGTTGGCGCCCCGTGTCGGTGCGCTCGGCCTCCTCGCTATCCAGAAGCGGCGCTGCCGCGTGGCAATCCGCCCGTTCGCAACGGGGCACCACCGGCAAGGCCAGGATCAGGTCGTCCTCGATCATGTCCGTCGTGTGCATCGAGCGCGTTTCCGAGAGCACCAGCGGCTCGGCTTCCTCGGGCAGCGTCTTGGCCTCCGCCTCGCTCTCGACCATGATCAGCTCGACCGAGAGGTCGAGGTGCAGGCCGAACGGCGACAGGCAGCGTTCGCAAATCACCTCGAGATCGCCTTCGATCTCGGCCCGGAGCGTGCGGCGCCCCGCGGCGCTGCGCCCGAAGCGCAGCGACACATCCAATTGACCCTCCTGCGAATGCAGCCAGTGGCCGAGACGCTCGAAGGCCTGCACGGGCATCTGCCCGTGCAGCTCGCGACCCCGGTCGGCTGCCCCGATGGGATCGATGTGCACTGGAAGGCGCTGGGACATCGCGCTCGATTCCCGACGAGCCCCTCCGCTGCACGCGCACCGGACGGGCTACCTAAGCGGGCCGATTCTACGGAGTCGCGGACAGCCGGTCAAAAGCGCATTGCCGCCCCCGGGGCCCTGCGCTACCGTGACGCCCGGCCGCGCCGGCGGCCCGCTTTCTCTCGCAAGGAGTCCGTCATGCCCGGCCCGCGCTTGATCCTGGCCTCGACCTCACCCTATCGGCGCCAG
This sequence comes from uncultured Ectothiorhodospiraceae bacterium, assembly GCA_964625925.1. GTDB lineage: Bacteria > Pseudomonadota > Gammaproteobacteria > XJ16 > Halofilaceae > Halofilum. The sequence continues at coordinate 17,214 of CAZVBX010000024.1, forward strand.
CTACTCGAGCGCCTGCGCCTGCCGTTCGAGGCGATCGCGCCCGATTGCGACGAAACGCCGCTGCCCGGAGAGGCCTCCGCCGACCTGGTCGAGCGGCTCGCGCAGGCCAAGGCGCGCAGTGTCGCCGGGGGCGCCGGCGAGGCGTGGATCATCGGCTCCGATCAGGTCGCGCTGCTCGGCGAACGCGTGCTCGGCAAGCCCGGCGAGCACGCGCGCGCCGTCGAGCAGCTACGTGCCTGCAGCGGGCGCACGGTGGTTTTTCGCACGGGCCTGGCGCTGGTTGACGCGGCGGACGCGGCCGCGCACACCGAGCACGTCGACTACGAGGTGGTGTTCCGCGCCCTGGGCGACGACGAGATCGAGCGCTATCTGGCCGCCGAACAGCCCTACGACTGCGCCGGCAGCATCCGCTCGGAAGGCTATGGGGTCACCCTGTTCGAGCGCATGTCGGGCAACGACCCGAACGCCCTGGTGGGGCTACCGCTGATCCGCGTGGCCGCCCTGCTACGATCCGCCGGATTCGCCCTGCCCTGACAGGGTGTTGAGAATGGGCAATCCTGCCCATTCTCAACGCGCCGGGGCCGGCGCATGTCCGTCCCCGGCTACGCGAATCAGGCACTTGCAGTGCCTGATTCGCGGCGGGACATCCCTGGCCCGCCTTAGCAGGCTGTTCTTCAACAGCCTGCTAAGCGCGCGGGCGCATCCGGCGCACGGGGTCACAGCGCCGCCAATGCGATGCGCGCGACGTGGAGCGTCGCGCATGCCAGTAGCGCGGCGACCAGGTCATCCGCCATCACGCCCAGGCCACCCGGCAGCTTCTTGTCGAGCACCGAGATCGGCCAGGGCTTGTGGATGTCGAACAGGCGGAACATCCCGAAACCCGCGAGCACCCAGGCGGGGGTGGCGGGCAGGCCCACCATGACCACCATGAAGGCCGCGATCTCGTCGAGCACGATCGCCGGATGGTCGTGATGGCCCAGGCGCTTCGTGGCCGCGCCGCAGATCGGGATGCCGCCGAGCAAAAGCACCCCGACGACCGCGGCGTAGAGCTGGTCCGAGGCTGGCTCGACCAGCATGTACAGCAGGACTCCGACCACTGTCCCCGCCGTGCCAGCGCCGCGGCGGAACAACAGGCCGCTGCCGAAGCCGAGCGCCAGGAACATCGTCGGACTGCGCAAGTCGGCCCAGGTGGGCTCGCGGGCCGTCATCGGGGCCGCGCCAGCGCGCCGATTCGAGCTGCAACAGGTACAGATTGCATCTGAAATATCGTTTGTAAGTTATTGTTTCTAATTAGAGAAGTGCCGGTAGCCTTCCGATGACAAGTCGGCTGCCGAGCCGTCGACCGCGGCCCGTAGCCCCGGCTCTGCCTCGATGCGGCCGATGACGGAGATCGCCCCCAGGGCGGGATCGGCCTGCCCCAGCTCCCCCGTTCGCTCGGCCGGCACGCAAAAGCACAGCTCGTAGTCGTCGCCGCCGTGGAGGATCCATTGCTGCAGCGTGGCGCTATCGCCCCCGGCTGCCGCGCGCAAAGCATCCGAGACCGGCAGCGCGTCCAGCTCCACGGTCGCACCGACCCCGCTGGCGGTGAGGATGTGGCCGAGATCGGCGGCGAGCCCGTCCGAGACGTCGATGCAGGCGCTGGCCAGGCCGCTGAGCCATGCCCCCAGGGCGACGCGCGGCGACGGCCGGTGCAGACGCTGCACCAGCGGGTCGTCCGGGATCGCCGCCCCGGCCTGCAGGCGCGCCAGTCCGGCCGCGGCCTCCCCCGGCACCCCCGAAACGCAGACCGCATCGCCCACGCGTGCGCCGCTGCGCACCAGCGCCTGGCCGCGGCGCACATGGCCGGCCACTTGAACCGAGATCGTCAGCGGGCCGCGCGTGACGTCGCCGCCGACGAGTGCGATGCCGTAATCGCGTGCAATCGCCCCGAAGCCCTCGGCGAACCGGGCCAGCCACTCCTCCTCGGCGCGCGGCACGGTGAGCGCCAGGGTACACCAGGCCGGCGCCGCGGCCATGGCGGCGAGATCGCTCAGCCCGCATGCGAGCGATTTCCAACCGATATCGGCGGGATCGGCCCCGGCGAGGAAATGGACGTCCTCGACCAGTGTGTCGATCGAGACCGCCAGCTCGGCGTTCTCGGGCACGCGCACGCGTGCGCAATCGTCGCCGGGCCCCTGGAGAACGCCCGCGCCCAGCGGCGTCAGCGACGCGAAATAGCGCTCGATCAGCTCGAACTCGGTGCTCACGGCGGATCCGTTCAGGTGTCGCTGGGACGGCCTGCGCCGAGCTCGCGACTGCGCAGACGGTGCGCCAGGCGGTCCACCACGCCGTTGACGAAGCGATGGCCCTGCTCGGCGCCGTAGGCCTTTGCCATCTCCACGGCCTCGTCGATGACCACGCGCGCCGGCACCTCCCAGCGCTCGCGCAGCTCGTAGCAGGCCAGGCGCAGCACGGCGCGCTCGATGGGATCGATCAGCGCCACGGCGCGCTGGAGAAAGGGCGCGATCTCGGCGTCGAGCGCGTCGAGCTCGGCCGGGATCGCGCGCATCAGCTCGCGAAAATACTCCACGTCCGCCTTGCCGACGTCGCGCCCGTCGACGAACTGCAGCAGGATGTCACCGGGATCGTCGCCCGAGATCTGCCACTGGTACAGGGCCTGGATCAGTAGGCGGCGGGCTTGATGCCGGCCCGCGCTAGCGGCGGCACGGGCTGAGCCGGGCATCGCGACCTCACAGTTGGCCAAGCAGGCCGGCCATCTCGAGCGCCCCGGCGGCGGCGTCCGCCCCCTTGTTGCCGGCCTTGGTGCCGGCTCGCTCGATCGCCTGCTCGATGGTGTCGGTGGTCAGCACGCCGAAGCCGATCGGCACGCCGTGGCGCTGCATCGCCTGCGAGAGCCCACGGCTGCATTCGCCGGCGACGTAGTCGAAGTGCGCCGTGGCGCCGCGGATCACGCAACCGAGGGCGACGATGGCGTCGACCTCGCCGCGCGCGCCCAGCTTGTCGGCGACCAGCGGCAGCTCGTAGCAGCCCGGCACGCGCACCACGGTGACGTCGTCGTCGCGCACGCCGGCGCGCCGCAGCGTGTCGAGGGCGCCGGCGAGCAGCGACTCGGTGATGTAGCCGTTGAACCGCGTCACCGCGACCGCGATGCGCTTGCCCTCGCCCTGTAGATTGCCCTCGATGGTTCGCACGCGTTTTCCCTCGTTCTTGCGGATGAATTCCAGATGATACAGGAAGTTGTCGCAGACTCTTAATGCGTGATGTATTCCGTGATTTCCAGTCCGAACCCGGCGATGCCGTGGAAGATCTTGGGCGCGCTCATCAGGCGCATGCGACGGACGCCCAAGTCCGACAGGATCTGAGCGCCCAGCCCGTAGGTGCGCAGGTCCTCCGGCGCCTCGCCGCGGCGGTCGGTCTCTGGCCGCCCGCCCGAGACCTGGTACTGATGGATCCGCTGCACCAGCGTGCGCGGATTCTCCGGCTTGCGCAGGATGACCACGACACCCTCGCCCATCTCGGCGACCCGGTCCATGGCGTCGTGCAGCGGCCAGCCGCAGCCATGCGCCGCGCCCAGCGTGTCGCAGAGCAGGTCCTCGACGTGGACGCGCACATTGGTGGGCCGCTCCGGGGAGATCTCGCCCGCGACCAGCGCCAGGTGCAGTCCGTTCTCGACCGTGTCCTGGTAGGCATAGAGCCGGAAATGGCCGTGCTTGGTCGGAAATTCCGTCTCTGCCACGCACTCGGTGGTGCGCTCGTTCTGCATCCGGTAGCGGATCAGATCCTCGATCGTGCCGATCTTGATGTCGTGCTCGCGGGCGAACTTCTCCAGATCCGGCCGCCGCGCCATCGAGCCATCCTCATTGAGGATCTCGACGATGACGGCCGCCGGCTCGCAGTCGGCCAGCCGCGCCAGATCGCAGCCGGCCTCGGTGTGGCCCGCGCGCGTGATCACGCCACCGGTCTGCGCCATCAGGGGAAAGATATGCCCGGGCTGGACCAGATCCTCGGGGCGCGCCGACGGCGCCACGGCGGCCTGCACCGTGCGCGCCCGGTCGGCCGCGGAGATCCCCGTGGTCACCCCTTCGGCCGCCTCGATCGAGACGGTGAAGTTGGTCCGGTGCAGCGCCTGGTTGTCCGAGACCATCAGGGGCAGCCGCAGCCGCTGGCAGTGCTCGCGCGTCAGGGTCAGGCAGATCAGCCCGCGCCCGTGCATGGACATGAAATTGATGTCCTCGGGGCGGACCTTCTCGGCCGCCATCACGAGATCGCCTTCGTTCTCGCGATCCTCGTCGTCCATGATGATGGCCATGCGGCCGAGCCGCAGGTCGGCGATGATCTCTTCGATGGGATCGAGTTCCATGGACACCTCGACGCGCTGAGCGCGGCAGGTTACACGCTGGCCCTCGGTGGCGCTACATGGCGCCCCCGTGGCCCGCAGGTCAAAGTCGAGTTGATTCGCCGGTCACCATCAGCCGCTCGAGGTAGCGCGCAACCAGATCGACCTCGATATTCACCCGGCTGCCTGGCGCCAACGCATCCAGCGTGGTGGATGCCAGCGTGTGCGGAATGATGTTGACGCCGAACACGGCCCCGTCCACCTCGTTGACGGTCAGGCTGACGCCATCGACGCAGATCGAGCCCTTGGGGGCCACGTAGCGCGCCAGCGCCTCCGGCACGCGCACGCTCAGCCGCACGGAGCGCCCTTCCGACACGCGCGCGGTGATCTCGCCCACTCCGTCGACGTGCCCGGCCACGAAATGCCCGCCCAGCCGGCTCGTCGGCGCGAGTGCGCGCTCGAGATTCACGCCGTCGCCGGCCGCACGCTCGCCCAGGGTCGTGTGCGCGAGCGTCTCGCCCGAGACGTCGGTCCAGAAGCCGGTCGCGTCGGGCTCGATGACGGTGAGACAGGCGCCGGCCACGGCGATGCTCTCGCCGGGCTGCAGCTCGGCGGCAAAAGCGCCGGGCTCGACCCGCATGCGGCAGTCGCCCTGCTGTGGCTCCACCGCGGCGATGCGGCCGACCGCTTCCACCAGTCCGGTGAACATCGCTGTCTCCTTGCTGGCTCGGCTGGTCGCGCACCGTGTCGGAGGCCGCATCGGCCCCAAAAAGCGCGGCGAATCAGCCAGAAAAGAAAATGAGTTCGCCTCGCGCCTCAAGCCGATGCCGGGCTCGTCATGCGTCCGCGCGCAGACCGAAGCGGCGGCTGGTCAGCGGCAGGCCGCTACCGGTGTCGAACTCGGCACCCGCATGCACGCCCACTTCCGCGACGGCCTCAGCCGACTCGAGCTGATCGTAGACGGCGTACATGGCGCCCAGGGCGTACTCGGCCCCCGAGCCGATCGCCCAGAAACGATCGTACTCGTAGACCTCGCGTAGGGCGTACACGCCGAAAATGCCTTGCGGATTCGCCAGCACGGCATCGATGCGCGAGGATTCGTACGGATCCTGCTCGCCCTCGCCGCCCTCCTTGGGATTGAGAAAATACTGCTCCTTGAGCTCGCCATGGAGGCTGCGGAAGGACTCGAAGATATGCAGCCGGTCGCGCAGGTCGAAGCGCACGCGGCGCTCGCGCAGGACGCTCTCGAGCACCAGGGCGTGGGCCGCGCTGCCGACGATGGACATCGCGCCGTCAGCCACGCTCTGGAGCTTATCGCTGTGGCGATCGTACACCGGCGACTGCTTCTGCTCGCCGAAGGTGGTGAGCGAGTCGGCCGCGATGCAGGCGACCCCCTGCTTGCGAACGACCACGGCGGTCGACATCAAAGACCTCCTGAGACCGACGGGCGCTGCCCGGGCTCACTCGCGATTGATCAGGGGCAGCGCCTGGATGCGCAGATCGTGACCCACGTGGCGCACCTCGCGGATGTGTAGCGCCACCCGTTCCTGCATGGCTGCGAGCGGGCCCATGCGGAACTGCCCGCGGGCGCTTTCACCGAGTAGATGCGGCGCCTGGTAGAGCACGATCTCGTCGACGTAGCCGGTCTCCAGCAGATTGCCGCACAGCGTCGGCCCCGCCTCGACGTGGACCTCGTTGACCTCGCGCCGGCCCAACTCCGCGAACAGCGCCGCCGGCGCCACCCATCCCCCGGCGTCCGCCGCCAGCTCGACGACCTCGGCACCGCGCTCGCGCAGCGCCTCGGCGCCGGGGGACCCGGCCGCCGTGGTGAACACGACCACGCGGTCGTGCACGTCGAAGACGCGCGCCGGCGGCGGTAGCTGCAGGCCCGAGTCGACCACGGCGAGCCAGGGCTGGCGCGTGGTCGCCTCGTCCGCAGCCAACCGGACGTTCAACGCCGGATCGTCGCCCGCGACCGTGCCGCGGCCCGTCAGGATGCAGGAGCTGCGCGCGCGCCAACGATGCACATCGGCGCGCGCGGCGTCACCGGTGATCCAGCGACTCTCGCCGGACGCCAGCGCCGTGCCCCCGTCGAGACTGGATGCGAGCTTGACGCGGATCCAGGGGCGCCCCGTCGCCATGCGCTTGATGTAACCGATGTTGAGTGCACGCGCCTCGGCGCCGGCGCTATCGAACCGCTCGGCCGCGACCCCCGCGTGCTCGAGCGCCGCTGCCCCCTGACCCGCCACCTGCGAATTCGGGTCCTTGAGCGCGTAGACCACACGCCTAACCCCGGCGGCGACCAGGGCCTCGGTGCACGGCGGCGTACGGCCATGATGGCAGCAAGGCTCGAGCGTGACATAGGCGGTGGCGCCGCGCGCGCGCGTCCCCGCTGCCGCGATGGCCTCGACCTCGGCGTGCGGCCCGCCGGCCATGGCGTGGAAGCCCTCACCTACCACCGTTTCGCCGTGCGCCAGAACGCAGCCGACGCGGGGATTGGGATCGGTGGTATAGAGCCCGCGCGCGGCAAGCCGCAACGCGCGCGCCATGTGGGCCGTGTCCAGGGAATCGTCGCGCCCGCTCACGATGTCTCGCCGCGCCCGCTCATTCGATGTCTCGCCCGACTCGGCCGCGCTCGTCAGCAGTGTTTGGCCGCACCCGGCTGGGCGCCGCAACCGGTCCCCGCGCACAGCGCGATGAGCCTACGCGAAAGGACACGGACCCCGACCGCACGCATTCAGGCCTTGCCGGCGCCAACGCCGGGAAGCGGCAATTGCGACCGCTCCGCCTCGCTCGGATCGGGCTCGCGCTCGAGGCGCTCGATCTCGTCGCGGAACGCGGCGACATCCTCGAATTCGCGATAGACGGAGGCGAAGCGGATGTAGGCCACCTGGTCGAGCCGGCGTAGCTCGGCCATGACCCATTCCCCGACCTGGCGCGAGTCGATTTCGCGCTCGCCGGTGGCGCGCAGGTGCCGTTTGATGCGCTCGAGCGCCGCATCGACCGCCTCGGTCGCCACCGGGCGCTTCTCGAGCGCCCGCAAAACCCCGTCGCGCAGCTTCTCCTCGGAGAATTGCTCACGCGAGTGGTCGCGCTTGACCACACGCGGCAGCGCCAGATCGACCGCACTCTCATAAGTCGTAAAGCGCTCGCCGCAATCGGCGCAGGCCCGCCGCCGGCGAACCTGTTCACCCTCGTTCGCCAGGCGGGAGTCGACCACGCGCGTGTCGGGGTGATGACAAAATGGGCACTGCATCGAGGTGGCTTAGGGCCATTCCCAGCGGGCGGGCAATGCGTTGCAGTATACCGGTTTGCTTTCTAAGGTGCAGCGATGCGCCCCAGATCTTGTAGCCATCGGCCTCGATCGCCCCTACGGATCGCGTATTCCGGCCTGGCGCTCGTGGCGTTTGCCGCGCTACCGGCGACGGCCGCCGCCGACATCCGGATCTACGGCCAGATCAGCGGCGTGCCGGCACCGGCCCCGGGGATGGGATTCGCATTGCACCTCGCGCGCGAGGATCTCGCCCTCGCTTACGACGCGGACGGCTCGGCCGGCGACGACACCGAAACGCTCGCGCTCCGCCGGTTGGGCCTCACCCTCAGCGAGTCGCTCGGCGAGCGCGCCCGTGTGGGCCTGCGCCTTGGGCGCCTGTGGGTCGATCAGTCCGGACGCGACGCCACGGCAGGCGTCGATCCGCGCGGGCATTACCTCGACCTCGCGCTCGCCGTCGAGCAACCCCTGGGCGGGCCCGTCCACGCCACGCTCGACGCCGCGTGGCGTTACGCCATCGTGGATGCGGACGACGACGCTCGCGAGGTGGAACTCGAGTGGCAGACCTGGTCGCTGCAACCGGGGGTGCACTTTTCCCTGAATGAGCGCGCGGCGGTGCGCACGGGCATGTCGCTCGTGGCCGTGAAGGGCGATGAGCGCGTGCGCGAACCGGGCTCCAGCAGCACGACCGGCTTCACCGCCGACGGCCACGTCGGCGGCTATGTCGCGCTCGACCTCCGTCCCCAGCCGAACGACATGGTGAGCTTCCAGCTCGAAGGCGGACCGCGCACCGGCGTGTTCGTGAGCTTCGAGCACCGCTACTGAGTCTGGCACGCGCGTCCCACCTGCAACCCGAGCGGGGCTCTTTCCGGCTGGCACTGATCTACCAGGATACGGTGCATACCCCATATAATCAGTTGTTTCACAGCGGTTATTGGAGTGATGTCGAGGCCGTGAAACCGCGCACTGATTTCCCACTCGAGTGAATGGCCGGGCCCGGCGCGTTGGAAATGGGCAGGACTGCCCATTTACAACGTCGTGTTAGTGCTCGCGCGATTGATCGCCGCGCAAGCTGTCCGAGGCGCTGCCGGCCCGGTTGGCGATGAGTTCCCACTCCGCCTCGATCCGGCCCAGCAGCCGGTCCCACCAATGCCAGTCCGTAGCTTGCGCCCGGCGTTCCGTGCTCAGATTCCGGTAGAGTTCGACCACCCGCTGGGCGCAGCGCTGGCGGTCGAACGATTCCGCCGTTTTCGCCGCGTGTGCGTGCCAGTCGCGGCGGCGTTCTGCCTCGGCGCCCTCGCCGATCGCGGCGGCGAAGCCGGCGCCATCGCAGTCGGCCGGGAGCAGGCGGCCGTTGTGCTGGTCGACCACGACGTCGCGCACGCCCGGCCCGTCGAGCGCGATCACGGGCAGACCCGCCGCCATGGCCTCGGCGAGCACCATCCCTTGGGTCTCGGACTGTGAGCTGAACACGAATAGATCCATCGCCCGGTAGGCGCCGTGCAAGGCCTCGCCGGTGAGGCCACCGGTGGCCACCACCTGCGCGGCCACGCCCGCGCGGGCGAACCGGTCCGCGAGCGCCTCACTCTCGGGCCCGTCCCCGACCAGCAGGAAGCGCCGCTGACGATCGACCTGCAAGGCCTCGCATACGGCATCGGCGAGAAACGGGAGATTCTTTTCCTGCGCCAAGCGCCCCACGTGGCCGATCACGAAGGCGTCTTCGGGCATCCCCCACTGACGCCGGAAGGCAGTCCCGTCGGTCGCGGCGAACGCGGCCGAGTCGATGCCGGTGGGGATGGCCTCTACCGGGACCTCCACCCCGCGCTCCCGCAGCAAGTCCGCCACGCTCTGCGACGGGGCGATCACGGCATCGCAGCAATTGGCGAAATCCGTCGCCAGGCCGATGACATAGCGCTTCATGCGCGGCGAGTCGAAGGGCACGTAGTGGGTGTAGCGCTCGTAGAGCGTGTGATGGGTGAAGACCAGCGGCAGATTGTTCTCGTAGGCGATCCGCAGGGCGGCATTGCCCAGCAGGAACGGATGATGCGAATGGATCACGTCGGGCGCGAAATGCTCGATGCGCCCCGCAATGATCCGCGGAATCGGCACGCGCACCGAGAAATCGCTGCCGTTGAAGTTCTGGATGGCCGGCACGCGCAGCACGTCGCCGTGGCCCTCCTGCTCGTCGCCGGGGAAACCGGGCGCAATGATCTGCACCGAGTGGCCCGCGGCGCGGCATTCGGACGCCAGGGTCTCGACCGCACGGGCGACGCCGCCGACGTGCGGCCAATAGGTATTGGTGAGCATGCAGATGTTCATGCGGCGGCCGGCTCGATCGCCGTGGGACGCCCGTCGGCCGGCAGATCGACCAGGTGGCAGCCCGGCACGGCGCACTGCAGCCGGGGCGGCTCCCCATGCCAGTCGCCTTGCACGGAGGCCAACCAGCCGGCGTCGCCGCGCTCGAAGCGGACCCGGACCGGGCCGAAGGGGGTGCCGGTGGGCCCGAACGCCAGTGGGGTGTCGCCTTCCAGCCATTCGGGCAGCAAGCCCGAGCCGATCACCAGGGTGCCCTCCTCCTCGCGCACGAACAGGGCCCGCATGATCATCAGCCACTCGGCGGCGGCCCAGACGTGCTGGCCATCGCCCATGCAGCCGCCGATGGTGTGCGGATGCACCGCCTCGGGCCATTGGCCCGTCGGCGTCGCCAGATCGGCCACCGTTCGGGTCAGCGCCCAGGCGCGCTCGGGCTGGCCTGCCCGCAGCAGGGTCTGGGCGAGATCCAGCGTGAGATACGGATTGATCCCCGAATGGATCATGTTCTGGAAGAAGCCACCGTTGTGGAACGAATGCTGCACCAGGTAATCCACCGTCGCCATGACGGCCTCGTTGCCCGGCGCCGTGAGCCGCAGCGGGTAATCGCAGACGATCGTGCCGATCGCGCCCGCATCCATGCGGCGGAACGGCGCTGCGGGCATGGCGCGGCCACAGCGACCGGGCGGCACGGCCGCCAGGCTCGCGTCGATGGCATCACGGAACGATCGCGCCGTCGCGCGCGCGCGCTCGGCCGCCTCGGGGCGGCCGGCGTCGTCGAGCAGGCGGCTCGCCTCCTGCAGCCCGGCGACCGCCCACCAGTCATCCCAGTAATAGTAGTCGTTCGGCCCCAGGTGCTCCGCACTGAACCCGGCCGGCAGCAGACCCGCGATGCCCTCCCCGGCATCGGCCGGCAGGCGCTTGCGCCGCAGCCAGCCGACCGCCCGGTGGATGGCGTCGAGCCATTCGGTGCGCGGCGTCTCGCCGGTGAAGGCGCAGAATCGGCCGTAGGCCCATAGCACCTGGCCGTTGGAGTCCCACTCGCCTTCCTGCGACTGGAAGTAGCCGCTTGCCTTCTGGCGCGCCGGGAACCGGTCCAGGGCCCGGCGGACGCGCTCGGTGTAGCCGGCGGCCAGTAGCGCATGGACGATCAAGCAGGCGTCGCGGAACCAGAACCGCCGGTAGGTATAGGGGCCGGGGACGATCTCGTCCACCGAGTGCAACAGCAGCGATGCGCGCGCCGCATCATAGAGAAAACGCAGCCGGCCATCCGGCACCTCGAGCCCGGCCGCATCGCGGTACGCGCTCGTCCAGTCCTGGGGCACGCTCGCCCGGCGCTCGCGGCGCGTTTCCAGGGGGACGTCGACACGCGCCTCGCGCTGGCCGTTCGCGTCCAGTGAATAGATCGCTGCGCCGGTCGCCATGCCCACCGAGCAGGCGACGCCCTCGCCCTTCGGATCGTCTGCACCGCTCTGCTCGAGGGCATGGAATACGTCGCCGCGCTCATAGGTCTCGAAGCGCAGCGCCTCGGGCTTGGGCTCCATGCGCGCGCTGATGCGCCCGTTGATGCGCATGCCGTCGTACCGGCTGGTCGGTGCGAGCCGGTCGATGAACTGGATCCCCTCCGGATTGTAGGGACGGACCGAGAACACCAACCGGTCGCCCGCCGCACCGTAGGCCTGCGCGCTCAAGCGCGCCTGGGCGAGGCCGTCCTCGCGCACCACCTCGGCGCGCAAGCGCAGCCCGTGATCGGCGTATTCGGCCCTTGTCTCGACCGCCAGGCTCGGCTCGAGTTCCAGCCGTTGCTCCACCGTCTCGGTCTGGCTCAACAGCAGGTGCTCGCCCGTGTGCCGCAACAGCCAGCAATCGATGGACCAGCCATCGTGCAACGGGGTGAGCAGACCGCGCGGATCGACGATGGGGAGCTCCGTGCAATCCGGCAGACCGACCGCTGTCCAATTGCGGTGCGTCAGATTGACATGGGAGAAGGAGAACGCACGCGGGACGAACGACAGATCGGCCGGATCGAATTGGCGCACGACCCAGTAGGGCCAGACCCAGTCGAGGTTGTGCTGGATCGCACGCGTGTTCACCAGCCCGCGCGCGTGGAACACGATGCCCGCGCGCAACAGCTCGATGGGCTCGGCGATCTCCGAAGGCTGCGAGAAGCGCCGCATGCGGGCGGCGAGCATCAGCGGGTCCATTACGCCATAGGCGCGCGCCGCCCGGCGGATGATCCAGCGCCACGGAAGCCAGCGTACAGCCATCGCTCCTCCTCCCAATCCTTCGTTCGGGGCGCATCATGCGTTGTGCCGGCACCCGATTTTCCGGGGCAGGCATGCCAACGTACAGTGGCGTCCACACAGGCTTGGAGAGCGGCTCGTGGGCGCCAACGCGAACTGGTTCATCGCCCTGCCGATCGACGCCGACACCCTGCCGGCCGGCACCCTGGCCGGGCTGCCGGCCGGCCTCAAGCGCCTGCACCCGGCCGACCTGCATGTCACCGTGGCCTTTCTCGGCGCCATCGGCGAGCGGCGCGCGTTGGCCGTGTGGCAGGAGACGGCTGAGATCGACACGGCGGCGTTCACCGCATGGACGGATGTGCGCGCGGCCCTGGGCAACCCGCGGCGGCCGTCGGCCTACGGGCTGGACCTGTCGGTCGAAGCGGCGTTCACGCGCTGGCTGGGCCGCTGGCGCGACCGCCTGCGCGCGGCAGCGGGGCTCGAGGCCGAGAGCCGGTCGGTGCGCCCGCACGTGACCCTGGCGCGACGGCCGCGGCGGGTGGGCGCGGCCATCCGTCAGCGGGCGCAAGCGTGGCTGCAGCAAGACCCGCCGCCGCCGGCCGCGCTGCGGCTGGACCGCATCGCCTTGTACACGGCCCAAGCGGCCGGCGAGCGCCGCTACCGGGAAGTGCGGCAGCGGACCCTGTCGCGCGACGGCTAGCCGCGTCGCGGACGCTACGAGTGGCCCAGCAGCGCTTCGTCCGAGCTGCCGTCGGCGAGCACGCCGCCAGCGGGGTCGCTGGCCCAGAGGGCATGGAAGTGGTGCACCGGGCCGTGGCCGGCGCCGGTGCTGTGGGCCAGCGGCAGGGAATCGGCGGCCGCCAGGGCATGCGACAGGTAGCGCTTCGCACCCGCCACCGCCGCATGCTGGCTCGCCGCCCGCGGCGCCAGCGCGGCGATGGCCGAGGACAGGGTGCAGCCGGTGCCGTGGGTGTTGCGCGTGGCGACGCGCGGGGCACGCAGCTCGCTAAAGGCCTCACCGTCGTAGAAGACATCGACCGCATCGCCTTGGGCGAGGTGGCCACCCTTGACCAGGACTGCGGTCGGGCCCAGCGCATGCAGGCGTTCGGCCGCACGGCGCATGGCCGCGGTATCGTCGGCGGGCTCGTCGTCGAGCAGCACGGCCGCCTCGGGCAGATTGGGCGTGATCACGCTCGCCAGCGGCAGCAGGCGCTCGCGCACGGTGGCGACGGCGTCGTCGTCGAGCAATCGGTGACCGCTCTTGGCCACCATGACCGGATCGACGACGATGTGAGCCGGGCGATGCGCGGCGAGGCGTTCAGCCACGGCCGCCACCGTCGGCGCGCCACCGAGCATCCCCAGCTTGACGCCATCGATGGCGCCATCCTCGAACAGCGCGTCGATCTGCTCGCCGACGAACTCCGGCGGTGCGGCATGCACGCCGCGCACGCCGCGCGTGTTCTGCACGGTCAGCGCCGTGATCACGCTCATGCCGTAGGCGCCCAGCGCCGAGAACGTCTTGAGGTCGGCCTGGATGCCGGCACCGCCCGAGGGGTCGGAGCCGGCGACGCTGAGCGCGGTCGGAATTCGTTCGGTCACCGTCATCGGTCGCCGATGCAGTCGTAGACGCCGAACGTCTGGTTGCCATTTTGCGGCTGACCCATGGGCGTGACGGTATCGCCCCCCATGCCGGCGCCGCTATTACGCGCCAGATTGTCGAGGTCGTTCTGGATGGCCTTGTCGCCCCGGGGGATGAAGCCGATCTTGTGGGCCACGGAGACCTGGGTCTCCCCCAACCGCTCGCAATGGCTGACGCGGGCGGCCTCCAGCACCTCGACCTGCTCGGCCTCGGGCTCGACCTCAGTAAAGGCGCAACCGCTGAGTGCGAGCCCCGCCAGGGCCAGGACCGCGGCCACGCGCGCCGTCGTCGCCGTTCGCTTCGAAGCCTCGCCAGTCATATGCATCGCTGTCTCTTTGCTCAGTCGGACTCGGGGATGAGGGGCATGTCCGTTCCGGCGCCGGAGGCGCCCGGTAGCTGCGGATCGACGCGATAGTAATCGCCCGCATACGCCGTGTAGATCTGGTAGGTCAGCGCGAGTCCCGTGGGCTCATCGAGCGTGCCGGCCATGATCGCGATCTGCTCCGGGCGGTCGGTCCAGAACAGGCTGGCACCGCATTCGCCGCAAAAGCCGCGGTGCACATCGGGCGACGACTCGTACCAGCGCAGCGCACCCTCGTGCTCGATCGCCAGGCTCGCGCGATACCCCGCCGTGCCCGCCGCAAAATGCCCGCTGGTGCGCCGGCATTGCTCGCAATGGCACGCGACCACCGGGCGCAACGGACCGGCATAGCGGTAGCGGACGCCACCGCAGAGGCAGCCTCCCGTTCGGATCGTGGACGCCATGGATGCTCCGATTTCCGGTCGCGCTCGGATTCGATCGATCGACCGCGGCTCAAGCCGCCGTCGCGGCTTGCCAGAGTAGCATGAGCGCGGCCAGCGCGATGACGCCCCAGGTAACCAGCGTGCCCATGAACCGCCCCGGTGAGGCCTCCGGCCCATGGACCAGGACCCCTTGCACGTACGCCAGGCGCCCCAGCAGCAGGGACGCGCCGAACCCGTGCAGCAAGCCGGCGGCGGTGCCGCCGAGCTCGAGCAACAACAGCAGCAGCAAGGCCAGGGGGAGATACTCGACCGTGTTGGCGTGGGCCCGGACCGCCCGCGTCAGCTCCCCCTGCGGCCCCTCGCCCATCCCGATACCGTGCGCGCGTCGACGAACGGATACGTGGAGCCCGAGCGCCAGGATGAGCAAAGCGCCCAGTGCCGCGTAGATGCCGGTGATCGGCGCACTCACAGCGGCAGCCCGGCGACGTCAGCCGGAACGGTCCGGATCGTCCTCGAGCGCGGGCGCAGGACCGGCGTTCGCGCCCTGGCCCCAGCTCGCCGCCCCGTCGGCGAGGAAACTGCGCTCCTCGGGCGTCGTCTCACGCCCGAGCACCGCATTGCGGTGCGGAAAGCGGCCGAAGCGCTCGATGACGCGGCGATGGTCTTCGGCAAAACGATGGAATTCGCGCATGCGCTCGGCCTGTTCGGCCGGGGCCGCCTCCGCCAGGGCGGCAAAGCGGCGCACGGATTCGTTCTGGCAGTCGAGGTCTTCGGCATGCTGGAGCGGCATGATGAGAAAGGCCTGCTCGATGGGCCAGAGATGCTGGTCGTGACCCGCCGCCAACGCCTCCTCGGTCGCCGTGCGGGCGCGCTCGTCGAACAGGAAGGCGCGCGGCGTGCCGCGGTACATGTTGCGCGGGAACTGGTCGCACAGGATGGTCAGTGCGAGCGCCCGCCGGGGCTCGCGCACCCAGCGCTGCAGGCGGCCGGCGGCGGCGTTACGCAGATCCGCCTCGAATCGGGCGCGGATCTCGCTATCGAGCTGCTCGTCGGCGTTGAACCAGCGGCGCTCGATGGCGCTGTCGGTCACCAGACCGCGCGCATCGAGCGTACCGAACCAAAAATCGAGGATTGCGGTGGCACGCGGCATGCCCCTACCTCGCTCTTGTTATGGGGCGGCGCTCACTCCACCAGGCCGCCGCCCGTGAGCCGGGCCGGATCGAGTAGCTCCTTGAGCCGCTCTTCCGGCAGATCCGTCATTTCGCGTGCGATGTCGATCAAAGGCCGCCCTTCGGCGTAGGCCTTCTTCGCGATCGCAGCGCCCTGCTCGTATCCGATCACCGCATTGAGGGCGGTCACCAGGATCGGATTGCGCTCGAGCGGATCGCGCAGCCGCGCCTCGTTGACGCTGAACCCCGCAATCGCCTTGTCTGCCAGTGTCGTGCTCGCGTTGGCCAGCAGATCGATACTCTGAATCAGATTGTGCGCGATCACCGGCAGCATGACATTGAGCTGGAAGTTGCCGGATTGCCCCGCGACGGTGATGGTCGCGTCGTTGCCGGTGACCTGCGCACAGACCATCGCGACCGATTCCGGGATCACCGGATTGACCTTGCCGGGCATGATCGACGAGCCCGGCTGCAGGGCGGGCAGCGCGATCTCGCCCAGACCGGCCAGCGGCCCGCTGTTCATCCAGCGCAGATCGTTGCTGATCTTCATCAGGCTGGTGGCGATCACCTTGAGCTGGCCGCTCATCTCGA